>JBGTCB010001086.1:0-2401 GCA_041748995.1 Saprospiraceae bacterium
TATTAAATAAATTTCCGAAGAAAATGGTTTTTACCATGAACGAGGTTGATAGAGGTGCCCTAAAGCAAGTGTGTATATATTCTGCAATAGGTGAACTTGTGAAAGAGGAGTTTGGTAACCTGGAATCAATTAATATAGAAAATCTTCCTGCCGGAGTATATCTGCTCGTTTTTAAACCCGATAACGACAAGAGACTGGTAAAAGAGGGTAGTGAAAATTAACGGATAAGCGTGCAGGTAACAAAAGGTATTGTGCAATTGGGGCATGACGTTGAAGCAATCATCGGCAGTGCATATCCAGGCTTTGGTTTCGGCGGACGTAATTCTGCCGGGCAGTAGTTCTAAACTTCGGCTTTTAGTTATAAATTTAGCTTCAGTTCCAGGCGGACAGTAGGTCAATTCCCCAACTGCACAAAGCCTCGAACATTAGTGGTGTTTCAGCCCCCTAAAGATTGAGACATAGTTACAAAAATAAATTTGTAATTATGGAGATGAAAAAGACAGAAAAGGGCATCAAGAAGTACACTACGAGTGAGAAGCTCGCCATCCTGAGAGAAGGCCAGGAAAAGGGAGTGAAGGCAACCTTGGCAAAGTATGGATTGTTTCCAGCGACTTATTATTACTGGAAGAAAGAAGAAACATCTGATCTATGGAGAAGATGGACTTGCTCACCAGACAATGAAGGAACGGGAGACAAGGATTAAGCACCTGGAAAAAGAAAATGAGCAATTGAAGGATGAAACCAGTATCCGGAAAGGTCATCACTATTTGACCGTACTTTGTGATCGAGATCGCAAGAAGGTAGTAGGCTTAGCGGAGGGCAAAGATGTTCAGGCGGTAGAGCAAGCCTTAGTAGATATGGAGATTAGAGGTGCATATCGAGAAGATGTTAAGGCTATTAGCATGGACATGTCCACTGGGTATATAGCTGCTGCGTCCACTTATTTATCTCAGGCCGATATCATATTTGATCGATTCCATATTATGAAAAAAAATGAATGAAGCTGTGGATCAGATTAGAAGGGCAGAGCAAGTAAATTGTAGAGAAGATTTTAAAAGAACCAGATATTGGTGGTTACGAAACGCAGAGAAATTGAAACAAGAACAAGTCAAAAGGATTAAATCTCTCAGCAGAGCTTATCCGAAAATAGGTGAAGCCTATCGACTTAAAGAACTTTTAAGATCAGTCCTTAATCACGCATATTATGACCCTCGTCTTGTCTGGATAAATGATTGGATTAGACAAGCTGTACAATCTGGAATAGAGCCAATTCAAAAATTTGTAAACATGCTCCATAATCATTGGTATGGTGTAAAAACATATTTCAAAAGACTGGCCACAAACGCCTATGCGGAAAGTGTCAATCTAAAAATACAAGAAATAAAAAGAATTGCTCGTGGATATAGTAATATCAATAGTTTTAACTCCTTATTTATTTTCACATAGGTGACTTAAATCTCGGACTACCCACTAAAATCAGCTAAGAGCCTGCAAACAATCTTCAGCATCGGTTCGCTAACAATCATCGGCTATGGGTGCGACCGTTTGCTAAGTACTTTCAATTGACCATTATAAAACGAATTGAATATGATCAAATTCTTTAGAAAAATCCGCCAACAACTGCTCACTGAAAACAAGTTCAGCAAATATCTGCTTTATGCCATCGGCGAGATTGTCCTTGTCGTTATAGGAATTTTGATTGCACTTAAAATCAATAATTGGAATACAATTAAAAATAATCGAGACTTTGAATTAACAATGCTAAAGGAAATTAATGTAGCACTAAACAAAGATTATAATTTCTTTAACGAGCACCTTATTCATTTTAGAAACAAAACAGAAATAGAGGCCATAGAATTTTTTGACAAGGCTATTATTTACAAAAACGTACAGGAAGATTCATTGGATTATCACTTTAATAGGTTGGACTTTGGTCTTCAAGTAACCTATAACAGAGGCCCCTATGATGCCTTAAAAGCCTCGGGAATAGACAAAGTAACCAATGATTCTTTGCGTAATAAATTGATTTACTTCTATGACTTTATGTTACCTAGAAGTAGCGGGCTTATTGAATATCATAAGGAGTCCAATAGAGCAAAAATGGCACCTTTAATACAGGAAGTAAGCGTATCGGCGCCCATTATCATTTCTAACGATACCATTATTCGTAGCGGTCGCTCTATAAAGAACATAGACTTTGTTAAGAATGATGATTTTAATCAGTTACTTTATTTGGCTAAAAACAAATCCCTGACTATTAAGTGAAGTGTCCCCACGAAGTGGGACCATTAAATAATGAAGTTAAGATAACTTCATTATCAACATCATAGATTTTGCTTCTTTTAAAATTAACATTTTTTTGTGGAAAACTTTATGCTGCGAGATTATATACTTCCTTCGG
>JBGTCB010001087.1:0-5853 GCA_041748995.1 Saprospiraceae bacterium
CTGATCAGGCCACTGATCTTGTCGCGATGAGCCTCATGGAAAATGACCGGTTTACAGAGACCAAAGACTTAGTCACTATCGAAGCCCCTCTTCAAATTGTTCTCCGACACGGGCCACGCAAGAACCGGCAGATCACCAGGCTGGCCATGACTATGCGCACACCCGGGCAGGATGACATTTTGGCGATGGGATATCTCTACACAGAAAACATCATTGATCATTATGAGGATGTCTTACAGATTCGACATCTGCAGGAAAACGAGATTTTGCTGGATTTAAAGGAGACTTTGGTTTTGAATCTGGAGAATCAGGAACGCAATACTTACGTAAATTCCAGCTGCGGAGTTTGCGGAAAAACCAATCTGGACGAAATCAAATCATCTATTCCTTTTATTCTCCAAACGGGTAATCCGGTCTTTTCATCCACTGATATACGTTTATGGCCTACCCTTCTGGCCAATTCACAGAAGGTCTTTTCACTGACAGGAGGTATTCATGCAGCTGCTCTGATATCGGGTCAGCAGGTTTTAGCAATATGTGAAGATATCGGCCGGCACAATGCAGTTGACAAACTGATTGGGCATGCTTTGTCGCGCTCTACTTTCCCACTAAAAGACTACGCATTAATGGTCAGTTCCAGAGCAAGTTTCGAGTTGGTCCAAAAGGCACTGATGACCGGATTACCTATGTTGGCAGCAGTGGGTGCCACGAGTTCATTAGCCATCGAACTGGCACGGGAAAATAATATGACTCTAATTGCCTTTTTAAAAGAAAGCCGGTTTAATATTTATTCCGGGTCTGAACGGGTCGTTATCTGAACTCATCTGGAAAGAATAATTATACCAGGTCCTCGTCCCAGTTTTTCTTTGCCCGAACCGGTTCGCGAAGTTCAAGCTCATCCATTTCTTCATGGCTGTCGGGATAATCTTCAGAGGCTGTTCTCCGAATCATCCCTTCCTTGCGTTGTAAGACGTACATCTCTCTCTCAAGTTCACGCTCCTCCCATTCCTGCGATAAGATATCCGAACCCGGTACACCAAAAGTGACAAAATATTGAATAGCGACAGCAATGCCCCAGGAGAGAACCGGATAATAGAACCAGTATTCAGAGGGATCCGCAAGCAGATTGATCAGAAACAGAAAGAGCGATATAATAATGGGCACCTCTATTAACCCCATTCATGGTAAAAACAATTTTCATTCGAAAATAAAATTTATTCAATAATGTGCTGCGCCATACTTCGTTGATCGTCAGTCAGATAGCAACGGCTATCTTCCTTCCTCCAGCCTAGTCTGGCTTGCATCTTATTGAATTTTTACTCATTCAGAGGTAAATAGAGGTGCCCTAATGTAAATACCAAAAATGGATGTAAAATCCTTTTTTAGCAAAAACCCGACGTTTAGCCTTTCTGTGCAAATTTCGTAATTCACGTTCAGACATTTTATTGGCAGTTATATTCAAATTTTAACTTTTGCCCATTCTTTTTAGTTCACTCTCATTCATGAGGTAACAAAAGTCGGTTAAAAATAAAAAGGGAGCGTGAACTCCCTCTTAAAATATTTCGACTTTTTGCGGTTTTACTCTTTATAGAGTTGATGACGATCAGGTCATTTGGCAGCTTTATAACGTCTTTGAACCTCTGCCCAGTTGATTATATTATAAAAAGCAGTGACGTAATCGGGTCTCCGGTTTTGATAGTTGAGGTAATAAGCGTGTTCCCAGACATCCAATCCAAGGATAGGAGTACCTTTTACATTCGTCACATCCATCAAAGGATTGTCCTGATTTGCCGTATTAGTTACGGCCAACTGACCTGCCTTATCTACTAGTAGCCATGCCCATCCCGAGCCAAACTGAGTTGTTGCTGCTTTGGTGAAGGCACCTTTAAATTCATCAAAAGATCCAAATTTGTGATCTATTGCCGCTGCCAGATCGCCACCGGGCTTGCCACCACCATCTGGAGACATAATCTGCCAGAAGAGGCTGTGATTATAAAATCCACCTCCGTTGTTTCGTACGGCAGGGCTCTGCGCGGAAACATTGGCGAGTATTTCTTCGATCGATTTTGATGCCAGCGGAGTCCCCTCGATAGCAGCATTCAAATTGTTGGTGTAGCCTGCGTGATGCTTGCCATGGTGAATCTCCATTGTTTTCGCATCAATATGAGGTTCTAGCGCATCCTTTGCATAAGGTAAATCTGGAAGTGTAAAAGCCATGTTTAGATTTAGTTTAGTTGATTGAATGGATTCCCCTGATCTCGACCAGGTAATTTTTAAACACGAATAAAGATAAGATTGTTCGGAAATTACCGATGGTCTTTATGTGCAACCTCTTGTTAGGCGGATATACATGAAACTAGTCATTCTAATAACCCAGTCTATGTTCGCATTAGAGGGTAAATACTAGGAGGCTGTTGAAATACCCAACTTGCGCTGAAATTTAATCCTATGATTTTTCTTATAAAAAGACCGCAGCCGTTCTCGTCGCTTCTGACTTTGTTGATCCTCAGTCAGTTACAACCCGGTAGCTTCCTTCGTCTCGCCGCGTCAGAAAGCGACGATTTACGGCTTCAGCATCAAACTGAGTATTTCAACAGCCTCCTAGCGCGCCTCCTTGGAGATTTGATACAGCTTTTCAACCTGTTTCTGGTTAAATGAATCAGACATACCAAGCTGAAAAAGATACTCATTGTCACCTTGTATTTTGAGATGGCGAAAGTCATAATTCACTAAAGAGTCAAACATCATCTCAAAGATGAAACCATCCGGTTCCTCCAAAATGAATTTAGAAAAATAGACCCCATCTTCAACGGTTTCCTTCAAATCCTTCAAAGCCACTGACAAGTTATGAGTGCCAGCGCGGGAACTGAAAATCTGCAGGCTGTATCCAGGTGCCCCGGCAATAGAGATGTCCTTTTGGATTCCCCAGTCCATTGCCTTGATCTCAGCGCTGTCTGGCACCATGAGTGTGATGGGAATTCCGTATTCCAACAAATCCTTCTTGATGAGGGCTATATCCTCACTTCCTGATTTGCATGCCACTACAGCCCAAATGAGCAACAAACAAAGACTTTTAGTTAGATTAGCCAGATTCATGGGAGAAAGATATGAAATTGCGATCAACAGGAAATATTTTAGAAGTAGCTGTTCATTCTTTTCAATCTGCCCTGGCAGCTCAACAGGGAGGAGCGGACAGAATTGAGCTCTGCACAGCATTGCAAACTGGCGGTCTGACACCCGATCCGGGACTCCTTTCCCTGGTCATGGAATCACTCTCTTTACCGGTTCATGTTTTAATCAGACCCCGTCCTGGTAATTTCGTTTACGATACCTATGAATTTCGAACCATACTACGGTCTATTGCCTGTTGCGTTAATGCCGGTGTTCATGGGGTTGTGATTGGTTGCCTTGATGCCGGAGGAAATATCGATCTGCATCAACTTTCAGAAATCTGCAACTGTGCTGACGGGAAAATGGACCTGACTTTTCACCGGGCGATAGATGTCGCTAAAGACGTCTTTACAACCCTGGATATTTTGGAAAAACATAATTTCAATCGGGTACTTACTTCCGGGGCAGCATCCTCCGCATGGGATGGGAGAGATCTTATTCGCAGGATGGTCTCCCATACACTGAATTATGGGCTGGAAATTATGCCGGGGGCAGGAGTCAATTCTCAAAATATTGCCCGAATCATCATGGAAACAGGGTGCCATCAAATTCATAGCTCGGCTAAAGCAGAAATACCACAAAACAACGTCGATCCCATCGGTCTTACCCATGTTTTTAATCAACCGGTGACTACAAAATGGGAAAGTCAATTGCGTGAAATCGTCTTGATGAAACAAGCAATTGTTTAAAAAAATCCTGCCTGGTTAGTTTCTGTCAACTTTTTAGCCTGAAAGTAGCCTTCAGGAATGCCATTAAAAATAAAATTGAAAAAAAACATACCCGGCATGTACACCGAATCTAATTTTGCGCTAAATTAATCTTGGGCAACTCTATTTACAGCTGAATGAGTGAAAGTTCAATAAGATGCAAGCCAGCCAAGGCTGGAGGAAGGAAGATAGCCGTTGCTATCTGACTGATGATCAACGAAGTATGGCGTAGCATATTATTGAATAAATTTTCGAATGAAAATTGCTTTTACCATGAATGGGGTTAATAGAGGTGCCCTCAAATCAGTTCTATGAAAAACATCTTTTTGTTTTTGTCTTTAGCCCTTTTAGTTTCTTGCGAATCTTCTGACAAAGAGATTTCTGCCGTGAATGAACTGGTGTCTCAGTGGGATACCGTTTCAATGGCTGCAACAGATTTTTCTAAAATGCTGAACGATGCCAATGCGGACTATACGCAGAAAATTGCATCTATTAGTATTGATTCGATGTCTTTTTCCAAATTACCGGTCGAGCAACAGGATAAAATTAATGGAGCAGAAGCCAGTTTGAAAGCAGCCGGTGCCCAACTTGCTCAATTGACAGATGATCTTGGCGATGTGCTCGACCAGTGGACGGCAAAATCAGAAATGGTCAATGCTTTAGAAGAGAGTTTAACTACTAAGCAATTTACTGAGGCAACGCTTTCTGATGTGGGTGATCTCAATCAATTTGTTTCTGACACTAAAGGAAAGTTGAAGCAGTTTACGCAAAGACTTGAATCTGCCAAATCGGAAGTTATGCAGCATCATGCCGATTTGAACGGGTTTCTATCCGCAACCGTACAGTAGGAGGCTTTTGAAAAGATTTGTTAAAAGAAAAGGGGTATCAGTTTAATTAAACCGATACCCCTTTTAATTCTTCTTTTGATGGTTAATTTTATTGCAACCTTACAATCTTCTGCACTGGTTGACTTCCAAAATTATCCGGGGATGAGCAAGTCGTCTAAGTGAATTACCCCACTTTTTTCTTTGCCTTAATACCGCATCCGATTGCCTTGGTCCTGGCAGGCTCCGGATCTTCATCGGCCATTAGTGCTTCAATCGCATTTTCAACATAATTTACTTTAACCGCTGAAGCATCCTGAGGGTTATCGTCAATAGCTCCACTGTAACGTAAACGCATATCGGAGTCAATTAAGAAAACCTGGGGAGTATTGGTAGCACCAAATTTAGGATATACTTTTTGATCTGCATCCATCACATAAGCAAATGGAAATGCTTTATCACCTGCGCGTTTCTTCATACTTTCAAAACTATCTCCAGGCTTCTGAATAGGGTCATTGGGATTAATCGCCAGCACCGGAAATCCTTTGGAGGAATATTTCTGATGCATTTGAATCATCCTGTCTTCATACATCTGAACATAAGGACAGGTGTTACAGGAAAAAATGATAATAGTACCCTGATCACCCATATACTCAGACAGGCTTACCCAATCTTCATCAATATTCTGCAATTTAAAATCATGCACTTCATCACCAATCTGATAGACCTCTGCAGGTTTTGTTGTTAAAGACATCAGCAGGAAGACTCCGGCAATTAGTAAACCACTAAATAAGAATTTTTTCATGATTGTTTTTTTTGGATAAATAATTTCTTCTAACTACTATTTTTAGTTAAATGATTAAATTAAACTGATTTTGATCATCATATGATATTGCTCCTGGATTAAAAAGAATTAATGACCGATTTTATTGAAGCGTAGTCTTCAAAACTATCGGGGAAAAACATTCTCTTTTCTCTCTGGTAAATAACGGTAGCCGGAATAGCGCCAGACCACCTCGGATCTACTTTATCTATCCAGCTATTGGCATCCGGATCATTTAATACTACAACGGTTGACTTTAAATTATGATCTCTAATAAAAGGAATTAATTTGTCCTCGAGCTGGTTCATAAAATCCAGACTTACCAGAA
>JBGTCB010001088.1:0-5668 GCA_041748995.1 Saprospiraceae bacterium
GAATTTTGAGTATTCCCAGCCTTTCTTATTATTGCGCATAAGACGATTTCAAATCCTTAATCAATAAACTATGGACATCTGACCTCAATTCCCTGGATAAGTAGATTCTATATCGATTTCCCTATTTGGAACTTAACAAAAAATCACTACGTTTGTATACTAAATGTAGTTACTTCATCATAATAATGATATCAATCATGGCAGAACCAACCTCCTATCGTATCGACAAAAAGGCTAAAAAAGCGGCCTATAAGGTCTTTGATCAGATTGGTCTCAAACCTTCTCAAGCCGTCAATCTGTTTTTCCATCAGGTGGCTTTAAAAGGCGGTATCCCTTTTGACCTCACCATTAAAGAACCCAATCAAGAAACTCTTCAGGCTTTTGAAGAAACCCATACTCCGGAAAACCTGCCTTCCTTTGGCAGTTTCAAAGAATTGCGTCTCGATCAGGATCTGAAGTAAGTGCTCACTTTAAAACCTACCAACCGGTTCTTGAAGGATTTGAAGCTTGCGCAAAAGCGGGGCAAGGACCTGGACAAATTGGAACAGGTCATCGATCTAATCCAGGCCGGAAAACCCCTTCCTCCCAAAAACAAAGACCACAATCTGTCCGGAAACTGGAAGGACCACCGCGAATGCCATGTCGAACCGGACTGGCTTTTGATATACCGTACCGAAGGGGAACTCCTATTTTTGGAAAGAACCGGTACCCATTCTGATCTCTTTCGGTGAAAAAACTTCCCTGCTCACGAAGAATTTAACACAGCACCGGATTGTTTACGATTTTAGTGAAATAGCAAGATGGCTAAAGCACGAATTCAATTCATGAAAACCTCGCTTCCCAAAAAGGTATCGGTTCAAAAATACCCCCGCTATTCTTAAAAAATGGTTCTCCGGTATCGAAGACTCCCCCTTTAGCCCTCACCCACTCCCGGTCACCCATGGGATGATAGTCGGTGATGAGCTGCTCCCAGTTACCATAGTTTTGCCATCCGTTAGCCTCCTGCATTCCCATGTTCCAGCCTGGAAATGCCGGAAGCCTGGCAGCTACGATTTTATTCCACTCCACCAGAATCGGGTTGACAGTAAGATCGGCGCAAAAACAAGGCACATCACGTTCATAGGCTGCCTGAGCAATCTTCATCGTCATGCTCATGGTCTTGGCAATCGACTTAACGGCGATTGCATTATATCCCTGCTCTATGCGGGCAATAGTTTCCTGAACCGTATGGGCACTTTCATCTGCAGCGACTCTTGGTCCGCGCGCTCTAATTTCGCGGACATCCTCCTGGTCACGTTCGCCGAATGGTTCTTCGAGCACAGCAATCTGACCCAGGGCTCCGATCTTTTCGGCATAGTCGAGAAATTCCAGCAGATCCTCATGACGTTCGTAGCGGCCATTGGCATCAAAATAATAGGGTAATTTTCCATCCGGTGAATGCGGAGTTTCATAGTGACCAATGGTATCATGGATAGCTTTTAAGAAGGCCTTGTCTTTCTCCAACATGATCACCCGGTTACCTGGAGCACCGATTTTGATTTTCATGATAAAATAACCAGCATCTGCCAGGCTTTTAATGTCTTCCATACTGGTTCCATAGGTCAGGGCCGGTATACTGACTACATGTGGATTCCTTGCAGAGAGACCACCTTTCAACTCAGCAGGAATCAATTGATCAAACTGATCAAAACCGTTGATTTTTGCATAAATAAGCCAGGCTGCATTATCGATGGGCACCAGTGGATTTAAGGCAAAAGTCTTACGTAAATCATTTTGTCCGGTTATTTTCTTTCCGTAATCCAGTAATTCCTCTAAAATCTCATCCAACATAATCAGGGGTGAGGCAAATTGCTGGCCTTTAACCATCTGCAATGCTCTTTCTGTCATTGCATACATAATAGCATTCCCTCCGCTCTCCGATGTCACTTCCGCAATCCGCGCATCACACCAAAGCGGATTTTGAACTCCCAGACCGATAGCAGTGTGCCCTTCAGCACTGGTTAATTTTGTAGCAATTTGCCAGAGATTCAGGGTAGCACTTCCCTTAAAACCAAAAGGTTTTTTCAATTTCTCCCGTTCGAAAGCACTATCGTAGCTGGCAATCCGAAAATATTTAGGAATTTCTTTTTTCATTGTTTCCTCTTTTTTAATGAACCACGACCCAACCGGTACCGACGCCATAGCCGATCCTGTCCTCTTAACAAATTTGCGTCTTGACCAATTATGATTATCTGGATTTTTCATCTTTTTAGTTATTTAACTTTCGAATTCCTTCTCTTCCGATTTCCATTCCGATTTCTCTTCCTTATTAGCTCTTCAATTGTTTAGTGGTGTACCAGGCCTCACCGCTCCACAAATTCCGGCCTTCCTGATCCTTTAAATCCTCGTCCAGTAAAAAATAGACTACGTGGTTCTGCTTCACTCCCGGCACACGCAACTGGATACTTTTGCGATCATCCGATAAAACAAAGTTTTCAACCGGTAATTCCTCCAGATCAAGTTTTGGTCCACCATATTTTTCTGTTGCTTTATACCACCACTGAGATACCTGGATGCTGGTCTGGTCAAATACCAGCTCCCGTGAGATGGGACTGGTAAATTCAATGATAAATCCTGTGGGCTGAATTTTTATTGAATACATTTCAAACGCCACCTCACCGTTATATTTTAATTTTTCCAACCCATACTGAAGCTCCTGATGGGCCCAGCCTCCATTCATTCCAACCCCCCCTGCATAAATTTCGCCATCCGGTCCAAGAGCCAGCCGGTTTATTCCCGCTTCCATACCCTGTGAAAACCGAAATACACAACCTTGATAATCCTCCCCTATTTTTTCCAGAAAAACCCTTTTTATACCTCCATGAGTTACATCACCAAAGATCATCTGTCCTGCATAAGGTCCGTGCTTTAATAAAACGGGTTGCGATGGTGAATTTCCAATTTCATCCTGCGGCAAATAAACAGCAGGTGCAGTTTCCTCTCTGTCTTTAAAGCGATCTCCGGTGCCAAACTGACACCCATAAAACTCGTCTTTCTTAATTTGAATCAATCTACAGGCGGGAGACCACTCTCCCTGATTTTCTGTGACAAAAATCTCTTCTTCAGGACCCAGACCAATACCATTCGGCTGCCTCAAACCACAAGCTATGATTTCAAAGTTACTTTCCGCATCAATCGAAAAAACCGTACCTCTATCCTCATGCTGCAACTCTGTTGACATTAGTCTCATTGCCAATCCCAAACCACCATAAAATTTACCCTCGTGATGAATTAATCCATAAGAAAACTCATGAAAATCGGCGGTGACACCAAACTGATTATTCACACAACGGTAAATATCCATAGTTCCATCTCCATCCTTGTCGATTAATTGGGTTAACTCATGTTTTTGTAAAACATATATTTCGTCGCCTACGGTGGTCATACCAAGAGGTTCTGACAATCCGGAAGCGATCATTTTTATTTCTACCTGTGATGGATCATCGAGCTCAAGTCCACTAACTTTATAAACTCCTCCCAGACTGTCCCAGGTACTTATTAAAAGATCACCGGAGGAGGTTAAGGTCATTCCTCCTACCCTGGGTTTAAAATTTTCCGGTCGGATCTTTATCAAATCAAAGGAGGGGTGCACATCGGTCAGTGGTGCCTGAAACCCAGGTCGCTTAATAGTTGACTTCTTTTTATCCACCTGAACTGCTACAGTCTGAACAGCTTCCTTCGATTTTAAGGAGACTATATATTTAACCATATTTCGTATATCCTTCTCCTCAAGATTCGGGTGTGGAATCATCTGAGCCGGACCCCATTTACCAACTGAACCATTTTTCACATTATGAATCAGCATGGTCAGCATTTCATCCGAAGAATCGTACTGATCAGCAATTTCCTGATAAGACGGTCCGACATTTTTTTCAAATAATTGATGGCAGGTATTACAACCACTACGATCCAGCCAATAGAGGGCTCCATTATCTGAATTCAATTCACGGGGTCTTTCAGGGGGTTCAGTCAAATCAAAAACCTCCAGTATTTTCGCTCCGTTTTTTATCAGATCACCAGAGACACGGATATTTGCTTCACGGGGTAAATTTTTTATTTTAAAATTTCTTTCAAAATAAAGAGAGTCTCCTTCTATGACCAGCACCGGTCTTTCTTCTACTATAATTTTCTGGTTTTCTAACTCGATTTCATATTGAAACAAAAGCTGTTGATCAGCTGTAATTTCATACGATTTAAATTGCATCTGAAAATCAACCGGATTTTTATTATTGGTTAATTTCCAATATGAAAAAGGATCTCTGATTTCCCAATAGGTATTACCGTAACTGGATGGTTGAATAGTTTTTATATTATTAAAAGCCGCACCATTCCACAAAACACCACCGGTCCATAATTTATAAGGCGTCATGTGCTCAAGATCATAGGCAAGCCATTGATGTTCTCCATATTGCAAGGTCAGCATCCGGGGCTTTTGATCAAGCACCGAGCGACGGAATAATGTTAAAGACAGGGCATCCGGATCGGACTCTTTGACACATGAAATTAATAACAGGATGGACAATAAGACCAACCCTCCAAAACTCCCAGATTTCTTTCCGCTCATGTTGCTTCCTGCCATATCTTCCTGGCAAACGCCAGATCCTTTTTCATGGCTTTAAATACATCAACTGATTTCATCCCCGATAATTTGTCTGCACCATGCTCGACTCCTCCCAGGTCGTACTCATAGTGGATACAAACCGGGACATGAATGTTAAACTCCTTTAACAATTTAAAGTATGATAAAAAATCGACCATTCCCTCTCCCAGGGGTACATTCCTGACTTCCCAACGTCCATACTTTCCTCTGGCCCATACGAAATCCTTGAGGACTATGCTATTAATCTGAGGTGCTATCAATCGCAGTCCATTTGCCCATGACTGACCTCCTTCTACCACCGCATGCCGGATGTCGTATTGACAACCAAGATGCACCGGATCAATATCGTTTAATAAGTGGTAGATTTCCCATATTTCTGCACCCACCCTGGTACCGGCATGATTCTGATACGTTCCGGCTATTTTCAGCTCATGGTTCAAGGCTGCAAGATCCTTCATCTGCCGGTTCAAATCGTTTAATCTTTCAGGGATCGCAACCTCCTCTAAAAAGCTGACATAACCTAATCTATAAAATTTGATCCCCAGAGATGCGGCAGTCGTCAGAACCTGCCGGTTGACCTCGGCCTCGGCATTATTCACATCGGTGGCCATCATATCATGCTTCAGGCCGGCATTTTGAAGAGCTTCAACCGCAGGGGGTAAATCGTCCTGTACTTTTTCAGGCAATACATGACCTCCTTTTCTTACCGTGAGATCGATACCATCAAAGCCCAGACTTGCTGCGGCATCTGCCATCCCTTTATAATCGAGAAATTGCAGGTGTTTGGAAAAAATATGGAACTTAAGGTCTTTTTGGACGGCAACTTTGCTACGAGGTAAGATGGCCCGGTTTGACAAAAGCACCCCTCCGGCAAGGGCAGTACCTGCAGTCATAAACTTTCTTCTTGATACCATAATCAGTGAGAATTATTCCTTTAAAATAACACTATTGAAACCTCTCTTGAGGTCTAGTGCATCATTTCCCAAATACCTGATACTATGGACGGTTTCTTTTTCGTCATCTCATCAT
>JBGTCB010001089.1:0-8367 GCA_041748995.1 Saprospiraceae bacterium
ATTCGTGATAAAAACTACAGGAAAATTATCAACGGTGCCTAACAATGGTGGGTCCGAAGAATATTGATCGGCACCGATATTGCCCTCTACATGCCAGGTAGCCCCAAAAGATGGCTGGTGTGGAATTTGAAAATTTTCTCCTGAACCTGATTGTGGTGAGGTAATAAGTCCCGTATCACCTTTTTCACCTGTAGGACCTGTAGGACCTGCAGATGCGCTGATCATCTGCCATGTTGAAGTCATAGCACTGAAGTAAAAAAAATGATGAAGGGTTGTGTCATATACCAACAAACCATCAATGGGATCCTCAATTGCAGCTATATCCAGGGTCGCCATTCTCGGGATTAAAATACCGGTATGACCCTCAAATTCAACAATAGCAGAAGGAATTTGTCCGTAAACCGCAACGTTTATCCCCGATACGATGACGAAAATTAGAATGCACTTTGTTAAGGCTTTTAAAAATATATTTCGTTTGTTTTTATTACATAAAGATAATGTCATATTTCTAATGATGTTTGGTGGCATACTAAGCCGGGTTTGCGTATTCCTTCTTGAGCTCATGGTTTTTCTTTTTGATATTGTATCTGCATAAAAATGATAACGGTGAAATCTATATTAACTCAGATCAATTGATGACTGGTGTTCGCCTGAAATGAGGCACTGATATATGATCATAAGCAATTTATTAGTTATCTTATGAAGGCGTCTCTTCCTAAGTCAGTTTGAAAGCTGGAAGCAAAAAATTTCGGAAGGATTCGTTACCAGAGTTTTTCCACTAGATAAGGATGAAAAAAATTGATATGAAGGGTTACGGAGTTCCTTGCTTTAAGGTAAATCTAACAATAATTTATCGAAGGCGGTTAAAATAATAATTTTTCAAAGAGGATTTTTATCATGATAGTATTTAATATGGTGGATAGGCACAATGTGTGCTTGATTGAGAATTGGTCGGAGGAGTAAACTAAAAGGGGCCCGTGAATTTTACCAAGCCCCCTTCTAGTTGCCTTTTTTTAATCTATATTTTTCTAATTCTGTCCGTTTTTTAACTGTTCCATCCAGGTCATGTATTCAATCAATTTACCTGAATAATATTCCTCCGCAGTTTTGGCATACTCAGGATCGGTAAGCATTTTTTCCAGAAGCGGATTTTCCGACATATCAATTCCAGCAACATCTACCAAAGCGTTTAAGACTATTTGACCCAACTCCTCCTGATTGCTATAGGTTTTGTCTTCAAAATATGCTTCGATCTTACTTTGGTGTGTTGGAGAAACCGTATAATCTACGCCCATGGAAGGATTTTTAGAATCGGTATCAAAGACAAAACCCTGATATTCCGGATTTATTTCTTTTATTGCCTCCTGCATTTGATTCATGACTGTTTGCATCTGATCAATAACACGCGCCAGATCATTTTGATTTATGCCGACAGCTGTATTGATCATCTGAAAGAATTTTTTAGAATCTTCTTTTTTGGAATCTTCCCAGGAAACTCCAATAATCCTCTGGAAATCTCTGGCTTTCATTTTATCGGGGTGTACTGCAATCGCCAGACCATCTCCATCCGCTGAAGGAAGAATGTAATCACCTATTTTTACGGTACCTCTCACTTTTACGGGAACCTGACCCATGAAAGCAATTTTTTCATACAAATGCTCTCTATCTTTCTGCGGCATGTTTCCCAGCATTGCAGGAGCAAAAGAAACCACCATAAATTTATCTGCATGGACAAATTCTTTTGATACTTTTCCACCAATCACCCCCACAATATCTCCAGAATATAATATCTCTGTCGAATCTGCTCGCTGCAGCCATTCAGCATAGTCACCCGACCCGGATTCATAAACGATGCCCAGACTAGCGATGGTAAAACCTATAAACATTGCGAGATTAGCTATGGATATGGCAAGCGCAAGTGCAGCTTCGAAAATATCCAGTGGATCGAAAATACTGGTAAAGCTGGTTCCCAGGGTGATTACTGCCCCAATAAGGTCAACGCAAAGGACAATGAATGCGGCCAATTGCTGGCCATTTATCTCTGAATATGTTTGGCCCGTTGTGGGTAGAGCTGTTTCTGAATCTGCTTCAACTCCCGCCTGCACATTAAAAGTTGTATCATTTTCTGCGCTTACACTGCCCGAAGGACTCTGGCTAGCACTGTTGGGATCAGCAAGTTCTTCCGCCAACGTTTGAAAGTCATTGACTAAGAAGCTGTTATTGGGTTCAATGCGGCCCCTCATTATCGTTGGTCCCGATCCCGATATATCCTTCGAGAAAAATGCAATAAAGTTTCTGTCTGGTTGCCAGGCGTTCACTTCAATGGCCATACCTTGTTTGGTTCCGGTTATTTGCAGCGGGTAGTTCTCAAAATTAGCTTCACCAGTTAGATTCTTGGATGGATCAAATTTTAGCATGGCTGTTGTAGCCCCTCCAACGGTCAAGGCCTTATCGACCTCCAGCGTTCCGGTGAGATGCGTTGGTTTCATGCCAGTGACCGTCAAAGACTCATTGAGTGTCGATGCCTTATCGACCTCCAGCGTTCCGGTAAAATGCGTCGGCTTCATGCCGGTGACTGTCAGAGAGTCATTGAGTGTCGTGGCTTTGTCGACCTCCAATGTTCCGGTGAGATGCGTTGGTTTCATTCCAGTAACCGTCAGAGATTCATTGAGTGTCGTGGCTTTGTCGACCTCCAGCGTTCCGGTGAGATGAGTTGGCTTCATACCGGTAACCGTAAGAGACTCATTAAGTGTGGTGGCTCCATCCACGTCTAACGTGTTATTCAACGTCGTAGCCAGATCGACATTCAGCGTTTTATCCATTTGTACCGGACCAGTAAAGGTGGCAGGATTCATATCTGTACCACCTATAGTTGTGGGGCCATTAATAATAGTGGACCCACCCTCGGTATTGAGAAAGACATTCTTTTTTACCGTCAGGTCCATCCCAACTTCCAGATCACCGGCGATTTTGACTTCACCATCTTCAGTTATCCTTAGTCGTTCTTTGTCGTCGGTAATAAAAACTATGGGAATATAATCAGCTGTCCCTAATAATGGAGGATCGGAAGTATAGAGGTCTGCTCCGATATTGCCCCGGACATTCCAATCAGCTCCATATGACGGTTGACTTGGTGCTTCACCACCTCCGGTTGAACCTGTCGAACCGGTAGTTCCGTCTACGCTGATACGCCGCCATGTTGCAGTCAGGTCGCTAAAGTAAAAAAAATGATCAAGGGTTAGATCATACACCAGCAAGCCATCGGATGGATTCATGATGTCTTCTCTGGCTTCTGTAGTCATTCTGGGGATTAAAATACCCGTCTGACCTTCAAATTCAACAATGGCAGCAGGGATTTGTCCGTAAACCTGAGGGCTAAACCACAATCCGATCATCAAATAGACCAGGTACTTTAAGCAGGTATTCGATAATATGTTTTTGTGCTTGTTAAGATCCAGGCCAAAGATTGGTGGTACATTGATTGATGGAGCATTAGCATCCTTAAGTGGATTTCTCTTTCTTTTACTCATGGTAAATGGATTTTAATTGTGTTTGTATTTTATTTTTTCTTATTCCTAAAAGTCTTAGAATGTACAGGAAATAAGCAGTCTCACCATCTCGGGAAAACAGGATCAGCATTCAACGGTACAACCGTGTACGCCAAATTTGGTTAGCACTGCTAGTGAATATTGGGGGGATTCTTTTTGAGTTGTCATTTTGTGACAGCCTAATGGCCAAAGTCGGTAGCCCCACTTTAGGTCACTAAATTGCCTGCATATTTAATTTGAATGAATTTGAGTGTTTTACTACTGAGCTACTACGGATTATTGAAAATTGACGTATAAATCTAGCAAATCTTACCGGATTCTGCGGTAAGTTCATTAAAAACAATTTTCAATGTCACCAGTATTTGATTGGTCTGTTGCAGGGATCTCCCCATCGAGATTGAAAATTTCTTTGGATTTTCGGCTCGATCCTTCCAGATTGTAGAGAGAGAAGGTCCGGGTTTGTCTTTGATTTCTGCAGGGTTGAGTGTCAGATGGATACTTAGTAGACATTGAAAGAATCAGGTTTGGATTCTCCGACCTATCCGCTGATGAAAACTCGCTACCAAAGTAAATCTTATCTTTGGCCTCGTTTTTAACCAGCCTGTTTGAAGGAAATAAATTATGAGCTATCGTTCTTTTAAAACGCTTGATCTGCCTTCAATCGATAAGGAGGTCAATAAGTTTTGGCAAGACCAAAAGATTTTTGAGAAGAGTACTGAAGAAAGTGGACGACCTGAATCTTTTGTCTTTTATGAAGGGCCACCATCAGCCAATGGTAAACCCGGTATACACCATGTAATAGGCAGGACCGTTAAAGATTTGTTTTGCCGGTATCACACCATGTTAGGTAAGAGGGTTCTTCGAAAAGGAGGTTGGGACACCCATGGACTTCCAATTGAACTGAATGTTGAGAAAGAATTGGGTATCACAAAGGAAGATATCGGGACTAAGATTTCAGTAGCGGATTATAATGCTGAATGCCGAAAGACGGTCATGCGTTTTAAAGACTTATGGGATGATTTGACCCGCAAAATGGGGTATTGGGTCGATCTGGAAAATCCTTACATTACCTTTGAAAAGGACTACATTGAGTCTGTTTGGTACTTATTAAAGCGACTGTATGAAAAAGAGTTACTCTATAAGGGCTACACCATTCAACCCTATTCCCCGGCGGCAGGTACTGGTTTAAGTTCTCACGAACTGAACATGCCGGGAGCTTATAAAGAGGTAAAGGATATCTCTGCGGTGGCACAGTTTAAAATCATTAAAAATGACAGATCCGCCTTCCTCTTTGACGATCAGATTAAATCAGGTGATCTCTATTTCCTTGCCTGGACCACCACTCCATGGACCTTACCATCGAATACCGCATTAGCGGTGGGTGAAAAAATTTCTTATGTAAGAATATTTACATATAATCCGTATACAAGGTTACCGGTCAACCTCATTCTGGCTGAAGATCTGATACCTCGCTGGTTCAAACCAGAACAGGCTGCCACACAGCTCAACGATTCCGAGGCAGCGGATCCTTCTGCATCATATGTTATTACAGGGCACTATAGAGGATCAGATTTTGAAGGAATAAGCTATGAACAGCTACTCCCATTTGCGCAACCAGAAGATGGTGACGCATTCAAAGTACTCCTGGGAGATTTTGTCAGCACGGATGATGGTACCGGTATTGTTCATGTGGCGCCTTCTTTTGGAGCAGATGATATGCGAGTGGCCAGAAAATATGGTATCGGATCTTTGACTCTGGTAGATCGACAGGGAAAGTTTACTAATCAGGCTGGGGAATTTGCCGGTCGCTATGTAAAGAATTATACGGACGATCCCCATTATGAAAATGTAGATATAGACATTACCGTTAAGCTGAAGAAAGAAAACAAGGCTTTTAATGTCCAGAAATACAGTCATAACTACCCGCACTGCTGGCGAACAGATAAACCGGTTTTGTATTATCCTATGGACAGTTGGTTTATTCAGTCAACCAAAGTCAAAGACCGTATGGTTGAGCTTAATAAAGATATTAACTGGAAACCCCAGCATACCGGTGAAAAGCGATTTGGTCATTGGCTCGAAAACTTACAGGATTGGAATCTTTCCAGATCTCGATACTGGGGCATTCCTTTACCGATCTGGCGCACGGCTGATGCTGGTTTTGAAAAATGCATTGGTTCTTTAGCTGAGCTCGAAACAGAAATTTTAGAGGCCAATAGCCAATTGAAACTGAATCAGAAAATACCGGCTGATTTACATCGACCTTATATCGATGAGATTGTACTTGTCTCTCCGACGGGAGAATCCATGCGAAGAGAAGAAGACCTGATTGACGTATGGTTTGATAGCGGATCCATGCCCTATGCCCAGTGGCATTATCCATTTGAAAATCAGAAGGAATTCCATGAGAATTACCCGGCAGATTTTATTGCTGAAGGAGTTGATCAGACACGGGGGTGGTTCTTTACCCTCCACGCAATCTCAGTGATGGCATTTGATAGTATAGCTTTTAAAAATGTCGTATCAAACGGGCTGGTCCTTGATAAGGAAGGCCGGAAAATGTCTAAGCGATTAGGAAATTCGGCAGAGCCGTTTGAGACATTGGAAAAATATGGTGCAGACGCCACCCGTTGGTATATGATCTCAAATGCCCAGCCCTGGGATAATCTGAAATTTGACATAGCCGGTATTGAAGAGGTGCAACGTAAGTTTTTCGGTACGCTTTTTAACACCTACGCTTTTTTTAGTCTTTATGCCAATATTGATGAGTTTTCCTACAAAGAAGAGGAAGTTCCCCTGGCAGAAAAGGCTGAGATCGACCGCTGGATTCTTTCTGTTTTACATACACTGATTAAAGAGGTCAATACTGAATACGCTGCGTATGAACCGACTAATGCTACCCGGAAAATCAATGATTTTGTAAATGACCATTTGAGTAATTGGTATGTCAGACTATCAAGAAGGAGGTTCTGGAAAGGTGAATACACCATAGATAAAATCGCTGCATACCAGACTTTGTACACTTGTCTTGGAGTTGTTGCCAAATTGATGGCCCCGGTTTCGCCTTTCTTTGCTGAATGGTTATATCTCAATCTGAATCAGGAAACTGGAAAGGAGTCCTTTGAATCCGTTCATTTGAGTCGTTTTCCTATGGAGGATGCTTTGATGAGAGACGATGCTCTTGAACAGCGGATGTCATATGCCCAAAAGATCTGTTCGCTCATCCTTTCATTGAGAAAAAAGGAAAATATCCGGGTGCGCCAACCTTTAAAGAGGGTGTTGCTTCCGGTATTGAATCTCGATTTTAAAAAACAGATACTGGGAGTGAAAGATCTGATAATGTCGGAAGTCAATATTAAGGACATCGAATTCATTACCGATACCGGTGGATTAATTAAAAAAAGGATTAAACCCAATTTTAAGACGCTGGGTAAGCGCCTGGGTAACCAAATGAAAGAAGCAAGTGAGTTGATTCAGAAATTACAGCCGGATCAGATAGATGATATTGAAAAAACAGGACGATTTGACTTGATGCTAACTGGTCAAAACTACGAATTGACCCTGGAAGATGTGGTCATAAGTTCAGAAGATATACCCGGATGGCAGGTAGCCAGCGAAGATGATATCACTGTCGCGCTTGATATTTCAATGGATAGTCAGCTGATCGCGGAGGGAACGGCAAGAGAATTGGTAAATCGCATCCAAAACATTCGCAAGCAAAGAGACTTTAATGTAACTGACCGAATTATCGTAAGCCTGGAAGATCATGAAAGTGTCATGCCAGCCATTGAGCATTTCGGTGACTACATCAAAGATGAAGTGTTGGCGAAAGACATTCAAGTCATGAAGCAACCTGGTGGAGAAGAAGTTGAACTCCTCGATGGTATCATAATTCAGATTTACCTGTCTCTCGCTTAGTACACTGTCAAGTGGAAGATGTTGAATAATTCTGAGATCATTTTTGTGATAGGCCAGGCGCAAAGCGCAGGCATAGCCGAGGCTATGGTGAGTATTTGCAACGCAGTATATCGCAAAAAGGAACCAGAATTAACGACAATCTTTCAGTTGACAATGTACTAATGCTGGATTTTCGAATTATTAAAACGCCGTGATTTCAAGCTTCTTACCCGGCAAGACGGATTCCAAGGATTAAACCTGCAAAACAAATAATTACGCTGCCAAAGATATTGACCAGGGCTAAAAACCATTGCCCTTCCTGGATATATTGATAAGTCTCAGCTGTAAATGTTGAGAAGGTACTAAATCCGCCACAAAAACCGACCATCCAGAATATTCGGACACCTGGAGCTGATTTTGTCAGTAATCCCATTAGTACACCCAGTATCACACAACTTATAAGATTGGTGACCGGAGTTGCCCAAATAAAGGCGTATAATCTGGTATCAAGTAACCTGGCAATACCAAAGCGAGCCAGACTACCTAATCCACCACCAAGAAACACCGCGAGCCATTCCATGAATTAAAGGTGTACTTTTTGACGGAGTCGATGGCGATTCCGCATATAAATCAGCAATAGTGTTAGAGAAATTGCAACGGTAATAATGACCAATAGCAATTTAAATGTTCCGAGATTCTGTAGAGAAAAGACTATATAAATGAAAAAAACATTAGTTACTACCAATACACCGGTTGCCTGCATATGGCTTAAACCGCAATCGATAAGAAGGTGGTGGATGTGATTACGATCTGCAGTCAATGGAGATTTGCCCTTCAATATTCTGGTAATAAATACTCTCAAAGTATCAAAAAGAGGCAGTATAAGTATGCCTATCGCTACTGCAGGAACTGCCTGAATAGC
>JBGTCB010001090.1:0-2035 GCA_041748995.1 Saprospiraceae bacterium
TCTGGAGGTGGGTCAATTTTCAGCGGGAAAGGTGGGTCAGTTTTCAGCGGGAATTAATATGTGCACCCAGCAATAGCGTGACCCAGGTAAATTTCGATTTTTACACTGCTCACCTGTGGTGGAAGCAACCGAACTACAATACTTTTTCACCGCATGTCTCTTCACTTAATGAGTATCATTTAATATTTCCTCCGTCAATAGGGGCAATCTCTGTAATTACTAATCATAGAAAAAAAATCTGTCGAGCATATGAATCACACATAAAAACTATTGAACGTAAATGTTAGAATCTTCACAAAGATACGATACACCTGTCTTCGTAGTAGCTTGTAAGTTCCATTAATGCCCAGAAAGGACTAACGTTAAGCAGTCTGGTACCATTCTTCGTAGGGTCTGGCTAAAGTGAAGGGTATTGCTGAATGCGTCGAAGGCGACATGTTAGGAAAACTACTTGCCCGAGGGTCAACACCCTCATCTTTATATCTTCTCATCATAAGACCTTTCCCCATGATTTCTAGAATCCAATAGACACCTTCAATTCTTTCCCCAACGTTCATTAATCTATAATGAAACTCTTAACCTTAATAATGATAGGGAAGTAAGACAGTTCTGGCATCAAGCTGGAGGATCTTTGAGAGGTCCCTCTAATCACCAGTCGCTTTTGGAATCCAGTGCTAAGGTGCGCGTCTTTCCAGAATCTTTATTTAGTCTTATCGGCAAGAGTAGTGAGGCTACTTTTCCCAGAGATCAGGGTAAATGTTTCATACTATACTATTTATAGTGGGATGTGATGAGGTTTTTTTTGACTGTCTGGAAGGTTGCCAGAGAGTAGTTTCTC
The DNA here is from genome assembly GCA_041748995.1 of Saprospiraceae bacterium. GTDB lineage: Bacteria > Bacteroidota > Bacteroidia > Chitinophagales > Saprospiraceae > JABDMH01. The sequence goes on from JBGTCB010001090.1 coordinate 839, forward strand.
TAATAGAGATTCTTTTCCTGACCACTGGAATTATCACAATTATTTAAGATACCCGATCAAAGAGCCTTCACCAGTAATTGTCTGCTGAGAAAAAACAACGGAGACCACTGGAAATAATACTCCATCAATTCTTATATTCTGGGATGTCAAGGTGCTAATAAAAAGGATTTTACCTTCAGGTACAGTATAGGGATTTGTTGTAAAATCCACCACCACAAATTCTTCTTGTGCTTCAACAAGAAAGCCATTCATACTTATGTAGTCTGTGGTTGTAATTGTCATACCATCTCCCAGAGCAAAGGTAAGATGTCCGTCAAGGAGACTATAAATTCCTCCGTGAGGTATTCCATTGACCATAAAAGGTTGACTAAACTTCATGCTTGTCACAAAAAAGTTATATCCTACTGGTACACTATATGAAGTTATAGAATCCAGAAGCACCACAGCGTGGATATCAGGATAGGTTGGGAAACCTGGATTAAAAGCTGTTAATGATCTCCATTGGGTACCATCGAAACCTTTAAAATCTTTTTCATGCCATTGTATGGTACCAGGAGGAGGAATTAGAGACTCGGAACCACTGATCTGGATAGCTCCCTTGACTTCCAGATGTTGGGCTAGCAGAGAGGCAGACAGAATAGCAAGGTACAGACATAAGAGAGTTTTCATAATCTTTTGAAGTCAAGATAAGAATATACCATCAGGTATTGAAGGAGTGCCTCAGTTGGTGCCGAAAAAATAATGAGAAAGACGCCCGATAACAATGTGCTCGAGTGCTTTTCAAATAGGACTCTATGGTAGAGTCTCTCTAATTTATTACTAAATTTTTGATATATTCAATTGTCTGATCTCGTAGTTGTTCATTTGAATATTTTACTGTCAATTCTTTTTCTCCACGTATAATTGCTGCCAAGTAATTTTGTATTTGATCTTCGGTTGGACTAGTTCTAAATCTTACAGAATACATTTTGCTAAAGTTAACCCTTAGCATTTGTATTAAAGGCTGTGTTTTCGATTCAATCATTAAGTCCAGATTAAATTGAATCCTTTCTTTCTCTGTTTTAATATTAAAAATAAATTTATCCTCATTAACATTAATGTATTTTTCATATTTATTTGGGTCATTTAAATCATGGAAAGGAAAGAATCCTATTGAGTTGCAATTATCGAAATATTGGATAATGAAATCATTCATAA
>JBGTCB010001091.1:0-5848 GCA_041748995.1 Saprospiraceae bacterium
CGAATTATCCGGCACTTTACAATATTATTGTAGAAAAAGATATCAATGGTGAATTACCTCAATTAATTGACAAAACATTGGATATTTTTGAAAAAACGGTAGGATCATGATAACAGATCGATTGAAGGGGTGTGGAGTGGCGACCGTAACCCCATTCAGAGATAGCATGATCGATTTCCCTGCCCTGGAAGCAATTTTGGAATTTCAAATTGATGCAGGTATCGATTACCTCGTATGTTTGGGGACTACTGCAGAAACCAGCACCCTCTCTGAAAAAGAACAAAAACAAATTATTGAGAAGACTTTGCAGGTTAATCGGGGTAGGGTGCCGGTTGTTCTTGGTAATTTTGGGGGAAATAATACTCAGGCTCTTTTGGACAAATTTGACCGGTTTGATTTTGAAGGAATAGATGCAATTTTATCGGTCAGCCCTTATTATAACAAACCGACTCAGGAAGGAATTTATTTGCATTACCAGGCAATTGCTCAAAAGAGCCCGTTACCTGTCATCATGTATAACGTACCCGGTCGAACTGCATCAAATATTTCAGCAGATACCGTGATTCGTCTGGCACGTAACCACCCAAACATAAAGGGGATTAAAGACGCTTCTGCTGATATGACACAAGCCAGCAGGATGGTCCGGTCTGTTGGTGTCGATTTTTTGGTACTGTCCGGTGATGACCCGACGACTTTGCCTTTTATTGCCTGCGGAGGTCAGGGAGTCATTTCGGTTATTGCCAATGCTTACCCCGGTGAGTTTACCCGAATGACGAGATTAGCCCTGAGGGGAGATTTTACTGAGGCGGTTAAAATCCATCATCAGTTAATTGATTTACATCAATGGTTGTATTTGGAAGGTAATCCGGTCGGCATAAAAGGTTGTATGAATCTATTAAATCTCTGTACAACCGAGGTGAGGTTACCGCTGATATCGGTAAGTGGATCAACCATGGAACGGATAAAGAAAGAAATGGATCGAACCGCTGAATAGAAAGCAATTAAAAGGTATTTAATTTTCGGATTGAATCAGGATGGGAGAAAAAAATAAGGCTACTTCTTTAAGTAGCCTTAGAAAACCATAGTTATCCCGATCAAAAATATCTTTAATGAAATTGCTGATTAAAAGCAGTTTCTATGTATGATGTATTTAATTTTCGGATTTGAATCAGGATGGGAGAAAAAAAATAAGGCTACTTCTTTAAGTAGCCTTAGAAAACCATAGTTATCCCGATCAAAAATATCTTTAGAGTCATGATAGTATTTCAGAACCTTGTATTTTTTTAAGTATTTCAAATAGCATTGTACACTTAGGCCCCACAGACAAATAGGCAGGGGAGGTCCCAAGGACATTCATGATCAAACTGCAGATCACAGACGCTTCAGCATTCTTTCCAATATTATTGTGAGTCTCCTCACTAAAGTAGCAAAAGACGGGTTGAAAATTTGCTACTTTTAAGCTCTATTAAAAGAACGTCATTAAAGACATATACCATGAAGACAAATTACATGCCAGCTTCCATTGTATTAGGATTATTTTTTGTGTTGGGAATGTATATTTTTGGACGCCATATATTAGAGGCACGAAAATCAGCACAATACGTATCAGTAAAGGGTTTAGCTGAGCAGGAAGTAAAATCCGACCAGGGCTCCTGGATCATCGCTGCCTCCAACGCCGACAACGATATTGAATCCCTGAAGACTAATATAAACCGGCAATTATCCACTATCAAACAATGGCTGATTGAAAGGGGATTTAGCGAGAATGAATTTAAAGTGGAAGAATTAAGTATCCTTGAAAATATTTATGGTCAAACCCAGGCCCGGTATACAGCAAATCTGCAAATTTCCGTTTCGACAGATAAAGTTGACTTGCTGGATGCTACTTCGGGACTGGTCAATCAACTAATTGATAGAGGTGTATCACTGACCGGTGATCGCTGGTTGACCCGCCCCAGATTTTTCTTTACCAGGATAAATGATGTGAAACCTGCCCTGTTGGCCGATGCTACCAAGGCAGCGCTTACATCAGCGAAGGAATTTGCCGACAATTCCGGAGCCAAAGTAGGAGGTATCCGCCAGGCTAGCCAGGGGATCATCTCTCTTATACCTTCCAACCGGGTTAACGATTCGGAAGAATTTTTCCTGGAGAAGATCGCCAGGGTTGTGACCAGTATTGATTATTATATTGAGTAAAAGTCTGTCTGGTTAAATTACTTTAACAAGGGAGACTCATTAGACTTTTCATGTGAGCCCGAATTGTCGCAACTACCAGATGCACCATCCGTCCTTGATGTTTGACCAAGTCTGTAGTTAACGATTTCAACAGTTTTCTAGATTAGGAATTGTCCATTCCTATAGATTAACTCTCCATCCGCCCGGATTTCACCTCCATTTAGCATGTCTGATATCATATCCCAATGAATCGGTGAACTGTTCTTGCCACCGGTCTGATAGTAGGATTGACCGATCGCCATATGTATGGTTCCTCCAATTTTTTCATCAAATAAGATATTACGGGTAGGAATCCGGATATTATAGTTTGTACCAATTGCAACCTCACCAAATCTTCTTGAGCCTTCAAAGGTGAAGATCTCATCGAGCACAGTCTGGCCGTTTTTCGCCTCCCAGCGCATGATTTCTCCTTTCCTGACTTCAAGAGTGATTCCTTCTACCAGACATCCTCTGAAAACCGATGGATAGTCAAAAGTGATTACCCCATCGACCTCATCTTCGTGTGGGGCAGTGTAAACTTCACCGGATGGCATATTGGTCTGACCATCGGAATTTATCCAGATACGATCTTTTACCCGGATTTTGAGGTCAGTACCTTCTTTCTGAAATTGTATAACATCGACCTGGTTGAGGTAATCTACAAAACGTTGCTGGGTCTTTCTCACTTTCAGCCAGCTGACTTGAGGATCGGCATCATATAGTCTGCAGGCGTGATAGACAAATTCTTCATATTCCTCCAAAGACATACCTGCTTCCTGGGCTGCTGCCTGAGTAGGAAACTGACAGAGACATCGCTTAAGGTCCCGCGTGGCTGTTCGTCGGTTATAAATTTCATGCATTTCTCTGGTGGCCTGACTTCTGGCTTTTCTCTTGTCATTGTCGATGTTTTGATCTTCCCGTAAATTGTAAGGTGCACGGATATACAGATAAGCCTCAAAATCCTGAAACACCTTTTCCTGCAGCGGTGATAGCCACTCCAACTGGTGCCGGGTGGACTCCATATAAAAAATTCTTTGTTGTTCCCGCCACTCCAGTTCGGTCACTACATGAGCGCCGGCACGGGTTGCCAGTCGAAAAACCTCTCTGACCAGTGGCTCGGCAAGAATAGTGCTCTGGACCAATAGGCGATCTCCCTCACGGATTTCGAGGCAATAGTCAACGAGCAACATTGCATACTTTTGAACTAAATCGACCATATCTCTTATGACTTAATTTGGAGGGAAAAGTGAGGTAGTTTGTCCATTCATCTCGATTCGTTTTCGAATTTCCTCTATCTCACGTACTTTGGGTAGCAGGATTTCTAAACGTTTGATGAGGAATTGCTGACGCTGGCTCAGATTTGTCATTTTCAAAATGGTATACTCTTCCTGAAGGGATAGACCAAGCTTGCGTACCAGTTGATGGATTTCAAACTTATCAGGAATTGTCTTTTTGGGAATTCTCATGATTGTGCAGAGCTCTTCCATCATTGTATTAAGCCGCAATTCAAGTAACGGATCTTCCTGGCCTTCCAAAAGCAAGTCTGCCACTTCAGCACTCCCATATGTTCTGGATTCTGATGAAACATGATATTGTTCTATCCGGTAGGTATGGGTTGCATTAACAATAACATCGAGCCTTCCATCCGGGTAACGTTTTTTAACTGACACCAATGTCATACTGGTGCCTGTATCCATTAGACTTCCTTCTATCATCGGAGTGATGCCGAAACCAATACCATCATTTTCACAATCAGCGATCAGCTCCCGATAGCGTGGTTCGAAAATGTGCAGAGGAATGCTTTCGCCAGGAAATACAACAACCTGCAGGGGAAATTGGGCAAGCAAATAAGTCATCAGACAATAAGGGTCATGTTGAGGAACTTTCCGACGAAAAAATCGGTGGCCGGAAAAGCTGGAGTCAATCTAGTGTATTGTCCCATAAGTATGTGTACAGAAGAAGCTTGGTATTTTTTGGCATATTGAAGAAGCAAAACCGAGCACCCGCCTGGCTGGCCACGGCGGACAGGTAGCCATTGCTACGTGAGGTTTTTGATGATGATAAGATGGCGAAAAAGACCTGCTTATGGTGTAAAGATATTTATGGGACGGTACACTAGATCACCAGGACATATCTTCCGCATCAGATCCTTCATCACCGGCAACCTTTGGAGAAGTTTTTACCCGTTCATCTTTCACCGGTGCTTCTGCCTCCGCAGTCTCGTTAGCTTGATCTTCCTGAAATCGTTGTTCTTCCCATTCCTGATTCCGACGGGTATACTCGTCATAATCATAGTCAGGCAGAAGATCGGACTTGATGTAATTAACTGTCTCTTCCAAACCTTCTATGAAACGGTTGAAATCTTCTTTATACAGGAAAATTTTGTGTCGCTCATAGCCATCACCATTAAATCGTTTGGTGCTCTCAGTGAGAGTAATGTAAAAATCATCCCCTTTGGTTTTCTTTACATCGAAGAAATAGGTTCTCCTTTTACCTGCTCTCACCTTGTGAGAAAACACACTTTCGAAATTTTTCGAATTTTTATCGTTATCCACCTGTCAATTATTTGGTTTAATAGAATTAAACATCAAAACCACAAAGATTTAGCTAAAATATGGAATTTTTAGAATTTTTCACTTTCCTCCTCTCTAAGCTGCTGTCGCTCATACATTTTGGCATAAAATCCCCTTTGGGTTAAGAGATCATTATGAGTCCCTTCCTCAACAATGTTGCCCTGATCTAAAACGATGATTTTGTCAAATTGCAGTAGAGCGTAGATCCGATGAGTAATCACCAGGGTAGTATGATCTGTAAGCATCTCATTAAAGTACTCAAGAATTTGATTTTCAGTGCTTGTATCAACGGCACTCAGGCAGTCATCCAGTATATAGATATCGGGTTCTTTCATGAATGCTCTGGCCATAGAGACTCTCTGTTTTTGACCTCCTGAAAGAGTAACGCCCCGCTCACCCACCCAGGTCGTGAATCCACCGGGGAGTTCGATGATATCTTCATAGACTGCGGCCATCCGTGCATAATATTCTGTATTTTTTTCAGATTCGAGTGGCTTATCCAGACCAAATGTGATATTGTTATTGATGGTGTCTGAAAATAGAAAGACATCCTGCGGTATGTAGCCAATACGTTGACGCAGGTGCTCCAGGTTAAACTCACGTAAGTCTTTGCCATCTAGAAGTATCTGACCTTCTGTTGGATCATACATTCGTAATAGGAGGTCGGCGATGGTCGTTTTGCCAGATCCGGTTTTTCCGATTATCGCCAGTTTTTCACCGGTATTCAAACTAAAAGAGCAGTTTTTCAAAGCCTGGATGCCAGTATCCGGATACGTAAAGCTCACATTTACAAATTCAATATTTCCTTTGATTGAGGTTATTTCACTGGTTGGATTCAGAATTTCGGATTTTTCATTTAGAAATTCGTTAATACGCTTCTGTGATGCTTCTGCCTGCTGTATGATCGAGGCTATCCAACCGATGGAGGTAACAGGCCAAGTGAGCATATTTACATAAATGACGAATTCGGCGATGTTGCCGGGAGTAATATTTCCTTTGTAAACCTGCAGACCGCCAAAATAGATGGTAATGATGGTACTGGCTCCTATAATCAACAACAT
>JBGTCB010001092.1:0-6914 GCA_041748995.1 Saprospiraceae bacterium
GCATTTGATTTGCTTTCCGACAGGATTTTCCCCCTTAAATAAACGGGTGGCTATTGCAGCGCCGATAATGCAAACATTGGCTCCTTTTTCAAAATGGATTTCCTGAAAATATTTTCCGCTTCCTACTTCAAGGTTATTAATATCAAAGAAATCATTGGTAATACCCACACAGCGGGCTCGTTGTAAAGTCTTCTCACGGATAATGGTCATATCCTGTACGATTTCGGGACTAATGCGGTTGGTCGTGGGGATGATCGATTTCAATGCCTGCATATCGTCGAGCGATAAACCGGGAGTGTAACCTTTCTGAGCCTCTGGGTCGGTGGCATTATTTTGCGATCCGCCATCGCTACTGTTTGCGTTATTATGCTCGTCAGGTAATACGGCTTTAACCACAATGCTGTTAGCTCCAATCAAGCCAAGCTGTTCGATGATCGATTGTTTAGCACCGGTACCAATGCCCAACATGGCAATGACGGCTGCGACACCAAAAATAATACCGAGTGCAGTAAGAAATGATCGCAGTTTATTCTGGAAGATACCTTGTAACGCCAGTTTGAAATTCAGAAGGGCAATTTCCATGTTAAGGAACCGGCAGGTCAGAAAATAATGAAGCCCGGGGTATTTGATTCTTCCCTTCTTACGAGATCATCTTTGACCCGGTTTGCGTTTTCCTGCTCCGTTTTAACCCGGCTTGCATCGGCCACCCTCAATTCGTCTCTGGTTTTCTTTTTTAATTCTTCATCAAGAGCTTCGACCGGCAACTCTGCCTGATTGTCAGGAAAAGTGAGACAAACCAAATCAGTGGGCTCCAGACCCGCAGCGATCACAATAGCATCATTATTTGAAACATGACCGACAACTTCCCGTTTTACAAATCCATTACCCGCTTTCACTATGACATATTCGATGCTGTCATTTTTTTGATAAGCTTCCAGGGGTACGGATAATACTTCTTCGTAGGCATATACCAGCACTTCATTGCTGGTCGTCATAGCCGGTCTTAAGACACTATCCGCTTCATTGACCTGAACGATGACCTCAAATACTTTAGCATCCTGGTTACGAAGTTGCTGACCAATATTGGCGACATCATTAATATTGCCCTGGAATATCTTGTCAGGAAACGCATCCACTTTAATTTTGACGGATTGCCCTTTCTTGACTTTGCTGACATCGACTTCATTTACATATATGACCGAGATAAAATCAGACAAGTCCGGTAATTCAGCCACCACTGGATCCCATGCGCTGATTTGCGAACCCGGTCCTTTTTTACCATTCCAGCTCCGTTCGTACACCAGCATCCCATCTTCAGGGGCAATCACATTAAATCCCATTGCTACCTCACTGAGCTGTTGCATCCGGTTTGTCTGCTGCCGGAGATTGGCATCGATTTCATCAATTCGTGCTTCGGACTGGATTTTTTTTAGTCTCAGTTTATCCTGAAGTTGGGTATAATCTCTTTCGGATTTTTCCAATTTCAACCTGGATTCTTCGATGATCATTTGTGGCTCAAACCGATTCTTTTCAATCTCCAACCGCTCCTGCTGCATCGAGAATTCGAGGTTTGCAATCTGATCCCGTATATCCTTCATCTCGATAGCTGTGTCGATCTGCGCCTGAGATAACTGGGTTTGTATTTTTTCGATTTCTGTCTGAACATCAGTCATTTTTGAAGCAATCTCGGTCTTGTCGAGGCTTGCAACAAAATCGCCCTTGCTGATGACGGTACCCTCGGGAATCAAATCACTGATCGTTGTCTGGTAGATGCCTACCGAGCGCATGCCCTGGGGCCCCCGTATTTTGACGGACCGTTTGGCTTTTAGTTCACCGGTAGCATTGACAAAAATATTAAAAGGACCATAATTGACCTGAGTGGTAATTATTTCATTTTGGACATCCTTTTTGGAACCGGAGAAATAAAAATACGAGGCTAATGCGGCAACAATCAAAAGACTGATGAGGAGTGTTCTGTTTTTCATCGGGCTGGTTTTCTGATCAGATGACAAAATAGTCTTTTTTAACAACGGAAATCCTAAGGAAAACTTATAGAAAGCTTAAAAAGAGATGCCATTAAAAGAGAAAAAGTTGTATCGTCCGCTGAAAAGGGCAAAATCAGTCTCGATTTGAGTGAATAATGTTAGAGTAACCCCGAGGGTGTTGAAATCTTCAGTTGGAGGCTGAAGCTGTAAACCGTCGTTTTCGCCCAGATTCTAAAGATCCGTCAGCCAGATCGATCTGGATCAAAGCAGAAGCCTTGAGGTATCGATCCTTCTGTTTCGTTTAAACCAGTGAATATAATAGGTTCTTCCGGGTGCCAGGGTAAACGGTCAGGGCATTCTGCAGGCAGTCCATCGCTTGTTCGAGGAAATCTTTCTCCAGGATATAAGCAATCCGTACTTCATCTTTTCCTTTTCCAGGAGTTGCATAGAAGCCGGTGCCTGGTGAGAGCATCACAGTCTTACCTTCGTACGAAAAATCCGTAAGTAACCAGGCACAAAATTTGTCCGAGTCATCGATGGGCAGTTGCACAAACATATAGAATGCACCTTCAGGAGCATGATAGACGACATCGTCCATCTGATTCAGCCGGTTGAGAATGGTTGCCCTTCTTTCAGCAAATTCTGCGCGAAGGTGATTATGATAATCGGGGCTCGTTTGCAATGCCCGGGTAGCAAATGTCTGCCCTAACATCGGTGGACTTAAACGAAGGCGTGAATAGCGAGCGATGTGTTGTAAAAGATCCACGTTTCTTGAGGCAATTGCCCCGACTCTGACTCCACAGGCATTGAATCGTTTGGAAATTGAATCAATGACCACGACATTCTGATCGATTCCCGACAACGTCAAAGCCGAATTAAACTCAAAATCTTCATAGATAAATTCGCTGTAGGCTTCATCCACCAAAAGATAGAGATGGTGTTTCTTTACCAATTCTGCCAGCGATTCCAGCATCTGCCGGTTATACACTTTGCCAGAAGGATTATTTGGATTACTTAAAAGTATCGCTTTTGTTTTTGGACCAATAGCTGCTTCAAAAGCTGCGATATCCGGGATGGGAAAGCCGTCCTCTATCGAAGAGAAGAGGGAGACGATTTCGACACCTGCCATTTGACAGAATCCGTTATAGTTTGCGTAAAATGGCTCCGGCACAATAATTTCATCACCCGCATCAGCGACCGACATCAGGGTAAAATAGATGCCTTCGGAAGCCCCGCAGGTAATAATCAGTTCATTGGTGTTAATTGAAATGCCAAATTTCTTATAGTAGTTACACCATGTGTTTCTCAATGGCATTTGACCTTCGGCATCGCCATAGGGTATAAACTTGAGATAATCATCGGCTATACCATCCAGTGAGCTCTTTGGCATGAGAAAATCAGGCTGACCGATATTCAGATGGATGACCCTGGTTCCCCTCTCCTTAGCCGCCTGGGCTAAGGGTAAGAATTTTCTGAAAGGTGAAGCAAAAGTATTTTTTACCCTTTCTGACAACTTTGGCATAAGATATAGTCAGGATTAATGATTGGAATGGCAAATATGCTACGCTTGCGCCGGAGGAGTATTAAAATTCATATTAGGATACGCAGGCAAATCGTTTTCGGCAATTACACCAAACTGAGATTCAAATTTTTTTACATTATCAGCCAGCGCTCTCAATAGCCTTTTTGCATGCTGAGGTGTAAGAATGACTCTCGCTTTCACCTTGGCTTTAGGCACGTTAGGCATCATCCGGATGAAGTCGACGACAAATTCTGAATGTGAGTGCGAAATAATCGCCAAATTTGAATAGATACCCTCGGCTACTTCTTCTGGTAGTTCAATATTAATCTGATTCGGAACTTTACTATCTGACATATCTTGCTTTTACAGAATTCAATCGCCTAAAGGTAAATGTTTGGATTATCAATGCAAAAGTAATAAGAAGTAAGTTAAATCGAATATTTCAGCCAATCAATTTGCATTTTGCCCACCCTCCGGGGTGAAAAACTGGATGGATTACCTGGTAGGACTTTCTCAAAAAAGTCAAAAAAATATTCCCGATTGTTATTCATATTACATTTTATTATAATATATTTGGAGCGCATTTAAAACTATTTAGGTTAAAATCCAATGATTCTATGAAAGAATATGTACTCCTAACCTTTATTGCTTCTGTTGGATTATATGGCTTGTTAAGTATTCACCATGATGTAGGCAGGCAGGATGACCACAAGGGGTTCGGTTTTGACAATCAGTCATTGACAATCCAACAAACTTCCCGGCAGCTTGTAAATAAACTTCAGAGCTACATGATCATTGACCAGGAATGCGTCTGGCCCCAGATTTCTCTGCAGATCAGTGAATTTGATTCCGCTAGTGACTATTTTCTGGATTGGGGACACGGTGCTAAAAAGAAAATAACCGAGGAGCGACAAACCCTGGATTTTGACCATTCAGGGTTATACCTTATTAAGCTAATCAAGGACAATATCCTGATAGATGTCGTTGAGCTCTATGTTGATCTTGAACAACAATCTCAGGTAAAATTGGTCAGCTTCTGAGAAATCTTTTGATGTAAAACCTTAACTTTGCGGGGTCACCATTCTAAAGTGTACCTATGGATTTACTGATGCTTAAGGATTTGGCTGAAAGATCTGCTTTTGGCGTCTGCAGTTATATTGGTGATAAGCTCGGTATTAATAGTGCCAAAATCAGGCTGTACTTTATTTATACCACTTTTGTGGCTATGGGTTCACCAATTATTATCTACCTGATATTGGCTTTTTGGCTTAACATCAAGAAATATATCCGGAGGAGCTACGCGATTTGGATCTGATTTTCTTTTGCTCCTCCGATCTACCTTATCCATTAAAAACAAACTGCAGTATGTTTGCCCCCATCTGGAGTGCTTTCTCCCTTACTTCTATTGGATCATTATGGACATCCTGATCTTCCCAGCCATCTCCCAGATCACACTCAAAAGTGTAATAACAAATCAGACGACCTTCCCAAAGCAACCCAAAACCCTGTGGATCGCTTCTATCATGTTCATGTATCTTGGGTAATCCCGCTTTGAACGTAAAAGTCTGGTGGTAGATTGGGTGATCAAATGGCAATTCTATCCATTCCAGTTCCGGGAAAACTTCCTTCATGGCCGTACGGATGTAAGGGTCCATGCCATAATTGTCGTCGATATGTAAAAAACCTCCTGCGATGAGATAATTCCTTAGGTTCTCTTTTTCGGCATTGCTAAAAATCACGTTGCCATGTCCCGTCATATGTACGAAAGGATAATTAAACAAATCAAGGGCACCAACATCAACCGTGGCGTAATCTGGATCGAGAGTCATTCCCAGATGCAGGTTACAAAATTTGGTCAAATTGGGTAAGGCAGTAGGATTGGCATACCAGTCGCCACCTCCGCCATACTTCAATAAGGCAAGTTTAAGGTTAGCAATCTCCTCTTTTTCTAAAGAGGGACCTGCCTGCAGGAATAATACACTTACTACCAACCAAAATAATCTTTTCATGCTCTTCTGTTTATTATCGCAATTAAGGAAGTAACGAAAATTCCTGCGGTTTCGGTTCGCAACCTCAATGATCCCAAAGAAATTTCTGCAAACCCTTTTGCACTGGCAACCTTAATCTCATCAATCGTAAAGTCTCCTTCCGGACCAATCAGCATGAGGACATCGCGTCCAGCCCGGACTTCATCAGCGAGATGAGGAAGACCATCACGCTGACAATGAGCTATAAAACCTTGATAACCAGAAAAATCTCGATCAAGAAAATCATTGATCAACGTGACTTCATTAAAAACCGGCATAAAGAAGTTTCCAGATTGTTTGAGGGCACTTTGGGCGATTTTCCGGATCCTGTCCTGGTTTACCCGCACCCGCTCTGATCTCTTTGTTTCAAGAAATGTGATTTCACTGACACCCAACTCCGTACCTTTTTCAACGAACCATTCCAGTCGTCCGGAGTTTTTAGTAGGTGCGATAGCCAGATGTAATTTGCAGGTCGGTTCTGGCATTGACATGCGTTCATGGATCATACCCAACACATTCTTTTTTCCGGAAATTTGAAGGAAACATCGATATTTTGTACCCTGGCCATCAAGTACCCAGATTTCATCACCGTCAGTCAGACGCAGACTCCGCAACATGTGCTTTGCTTCATCTTCCGCAAAGCGAATCTCATCGCCTATAATTTCATCCGACAGAAAAAAGTGCATCTGCAAAAGTAAAAAAGAAGCTCCTCCTTTGAAAGCCCTGCAGAAAGGTTTGCTTTCGCAAATGTAACAAGGATGGGTAATGAAAGATAGCAGAGCAAAAGATCGGCACTCCGTCGGGGTTGTCTATCTTTTGATCTATTAAATGTACATTTGCAGCCAACAAAATAAAACTTTACTTCCTGGGCATACGTTCATGAGGTGTTTAATGTAATTGGCTATGGGTTATGTGATTATGATAGCTCAATTTGTTTTGAGTTTGTCTATTCTAATTGTACTGCATGAGTTGGGGCATTTTCTGCCGGCAAAGTGGTTTAAGACACGGGTTGAAAAATTTTATTTGTTTTTTGATCCCTGGTTTTCTTTGTTGAAGAAGAAAGTCGGTGAAACCGAATACGGCATTGGGTGGTTACCTCTCGGAGGTTATGTCAAAATCTCAGGCATGATCGATGAGAGTATGGACCGGGATCAGATGAAAGGCCCGCCACAACCATGGGAATTCAGATCCAAGCCAGCCTGGCAACGTTTAATTATTATGCTGGGTGGAGTGACCGTAAACTTTATCCTTGGCTTCCTTCTTTTTGGAATGGTACTTTTCATTTGGGGATCGGAATATCTGCCCACTAAAAACGTCACGTACGGCTACTATGTTGATTCCCTTGCCCTTGACATGGGCTTGCAGAATGGTGATAAAATA
>JBGTCB010001093.1:0-8222 GCA_041748995.1 Saprospiraceae bacterium
CTCTTTTTTTCGGCCAGAAGATGGAACAAAATGAACCGGAAAAGAAGATACCTTCTACTGCTGCAAATGCGATAATCCGTTCCTGAAATGATCCGTTATTGATCCAGCGCAGTGCCCAATCTGCCTTTCTTTTGACACATGGCATTGTTTCAATAGCGTTTAGACAGAAATCCTTTTCACCTGGGTCTCTGATATAGGTATCGATCAGTAAAGAATACGTTTCACTATGGATATTTTCCATCATGATCTGAAACCCGTAGAAGAACTTTGCTTCTGTATATTGTACCTCCGATACAAAATGCTCTGCCAGGTTTTCATTGACGATTCCATCACTGGCGGCAAAAAAGGCTAAAACATGCTTAATGAAATGCCGGTCGTTGTCTGTCAGTTTTTGATGCCAGTCCGACAGGTCCTGACTAAGGTCAATCTCTTCTGCGGTCCAGAAACAAGCCTCCATCTTTTTATAGAAAGCCCAGATGTCGTTGTGTTCGATAGGAAATAACACAAACCGGCCAGGATTGTCAGCTAAAATAGGTTCGAAAGTTGCGTTCATAATTCTCCGTTTTAAATGTTCAAACATCAATTCCGATCGAAATCAAGCCGGTTGAAAATAGGTGCAAAAACTACCTGACTTGTTTGAGTCATACATGATGCTTTAAATAGATTATCATTCTTGAAAATACTTATTCCACTGGGAGAGAGAGGATTACGTATTTTTCATGTGACACTGATTCAACATATTACTAGAATCTGCCATATCAGTAAGCGAAAGCTAAAATATAGAAAAGTGCTAACCGACCGCCGATTAGTTATCAACAATATGTTAATAAAAACTCTAATTTGTTGACAATCATTATATAATAGAAAACTTTAATGTGAATACCTGGTGGAAATCTGTAGGAGATACAGAAATGAATCCTTCTTTCTCACTTTTTAACCTAATCTTTTATCGGGCGGTCCTCTTTAAAGCCAGATCCTGAAGGTTGGAAAGTCTAAAACAATTGACGCCGATGGAAAAACCAGGCCAAAATAAGGCTGAGTACAATCGATATAATTGCCACATAGTAGAATCCGCCTTCTGTTTCAGCTAAGGGAAGATTCTTTACATTCATACCATAATAGGAGGCAATCATGGTGGGTACCATTAATATCAGTGTGATCAAGGTCAACCTTTGAATGACAAAGTTAAGATTGTTAGAGATGATCGAAGCATAAGCTTCCATAGTACCATTGAGGATGTTGGTATGTACATTGGCCATCTCCAGGGCCTGCGAATTGTCAATGATCACATCTTCCAATAAATCAGTGAGATCTTCATCATCCCTGATAGCAAGGAAATCGGTTCGTTTCATTTTCATTTTCAATAATTCATTCGATGAAAGTGAATTGACAATATACACCAGACTTTTCCCGATTCGCAGTAATTGCTTGAGTTCGGAGCTCTTACTCGAATTATAAAGCTCTTCTTCAATCAGATTTCGTTGCAGATTCAGTTTCTTAAGGCAGGCCAAAAAGCGTAAAACAACCTGCTCGAAAAGTTGCAGTACAAACCGGGTAAAATTCCGGGGATCAAAGTTCTTCACCCGGTTTTCAATAAATATCTTCAACACCGGATTATCAGCCGCTGTAATTGTCAGGATATAGTCATCCATCAGGACAATGCCTATCGGAACCGTTACATAATAGGCTTCATTATCTTTTTCATTTTCGTTGAGGATCGGAGTGTTTAAGAGAATTAACTTGCCTTCGTCTTCTTTCTCATATCTTGACCGCTCGTCGATATCGAGTGAATCTGTGAGAAAATCCAGGGGAATATTCAAGCGGTCAGCCAGATCCGGCAATTCATGCGGGCTATACGGTGGGGTAACACATATCCAGCATCCGGGAGTGAGCGCATCGAGTTCCCTGATTGTGTCTCCAATTTTTTCGTAATACTGAATCATTGCCCGGGGAATATTCCATAGTGATGAACATTTATTTCCACTCCTCCTATCCTTACATTGATCGAGGATTGCGCAAACTTAATAAAATTTGAGGTCTGTCAACCGGCTCTTAAGCAGCCAGGTCATTGGTATTGGTCTTCAAATCGCCGATAAGATGTTCATAAACCCAAAGATCTTCTTTATTGGTAACACCCCATCTGGGATTCTTCCCCAGCAGGATCCGGTGATAATCAGCAATAATATCTCCCTGCTGTTCCAAATTAAAAGCTTTTAATTTCTTTCCGGTACGAATAGCCAAGACCAGATTGGCCAGACCACCGTAGTCATAGCCTTCTTGACTAAACTGAGCGCGCAGAGCCCGGGGAATATAGACCGAACCAAGTTGGTGATATTGCCAGATATGCACCAGTTCGTGTACAAAAATATCTTCCTTCATTTCACCCCAACTGTTTATCGTATAGAAGCTTACATAGGCAAATCCGTGTGAGGCAGGACCACCAAAAGCAAACTCATCGATGCGTATGCGGTTAGTGTTAAGGGTTTGACCAAAAAACTTATGTACCAGTGCTCTTTCCTCGTTATTAATTGGTCGGGTATTAAATTTTACAATGTCTGCCAGTGATTCGTAGATTTCCGACAAACCAATCAAATCTCCCAGATAAAAAACCAGTTCTATTAACCAATAAAGATGCTCGGGGATATTAAAAATCTCCCGAGGATGCCTGATGAATTTCCTGATTGGAAACCAGAAATGAGATAAAAGACGGAAGAAACGTCTGGGAAACCACCGTACGATATCCAGAGCCCTCACGAGTACCCCTTCCAGCTTTGACAGACAAAGCCTGGAAACCTCTGTTACTATCTGTGTGTTCATTAATTGAAGCGAAGTGCCGTTGTCGGCAGTATTCTGCTTATAAAATATGAAGGTAAAATTAAAAATAATATGGTTAAAATGAATGTACCGAGATTAATCATCAGAATGGTTGTCAAGCTAAAATCAATGGGAGCTACTGCCAGATAGTAATCCTCTTCCCTTAAACGGATGAATTGAAACTTCTTTTGCAACAGGCATAAAGTCAATCCAACCAGATTACCTATCAGCAAACCTTTCATCAGAATGTGCCCTGCCTGTCTGATGAAGATCTTCCTCACTTGCCAATTGGTTGAACCCAATGCTTTTAAGACCCCGATCATATGCGTGCGTTCCAGTATCAGGATTAGAAGCGCGGTTATCATGTTTATTATACAAACTAATAACATCAATCCCAAAATAATTACTTCATTGATATCCTGCAGATCCAGCCAGTCAAAAATACTACTGGCTACCTGACGTATGCTCCGCGTATACAAGTGAGGTGGAAGAATCTCCTGATTGATGTATTCATTGAGGATTGGTAAATCATCGATCTCGTCAAGGATGACTTCCATACCACTAACTTCTTCAGTCGACCAGTCAAGAACTTCCTGAAGATGTGCCATATCCAGAAATGCCAGTTTCTTATCGTATTCAGCCAAACCGGTTTTATAGATTCCTCTTACCGTAAAGCGACGCGGACGGGGTTGTCCATCTCTGATAAAATAGAGGATTACCTGATCCCCATTTGCGAGAGTCAACCGGTTAGCGGTAATGTGGGAGATGAGGATTTCACGAGCTGGTAGAGAATCTGTTTTTGACAGGCCTTCACCTTCGATCAGATAACGGGTAAAAAAATTACGGGGAAAGTCGTCAGATACCCCCTTAAGAATCAAACCCTCCATATCATCAGGAGTGGTTAAAACCGCTGGATATTGAATATAACGATAGGCAAATTTAACACCACCCTGCGTTCGTTTATGCACTAAAAAACTGGTCTCCAAGCCCAAGATATCGAAGGGCCTTTCATAGACCACCTGTCTGATAGAAAGTATGGAATCCAGGAGGTCCGCCTGATACTGCATGGGAGTCCCCTCTAAAATCGGATTGGCAGAAGCTTCCGTAATCTGTATATGTCCCCAAAAATCGAAAATCTTTTGGCTGATCTCCTTCTTAAAACCATGGATCATCGAAGAAGCTACGATCATCACGGCAACAGACAGTGCAATGCTGGCTATGGCTAGCTGGATAATTACACGGGAAAAGGATTGACCATTAGAAGATCCTGAAAGTCTGTTTGCAATGAAGCGTTCGAGGTACATAATGATCTTAACGAGGTGGAAAATAGGAAGAATTAACTAACTCTTCTAAAAATTACGTTTCAAATGGGTCAGCGGCAATTGATTATATTACTTTTGGTTCTCTAAAGATTTTCACATCGATGATTGATTTTATTGATGAGCTGCGCTGGCGGGGTATGCTCCATAATTATACTGAGGAAATTGAAGAGGTCTTACGGCAAAAGGAAGTAGTAGGATATATTGGTTTTGACCCTACTGCCCCATCGCTGACTATAGGAAATTATATTCAGGTGATGATTCTGCACTTTTTTCAACAGGCCGGACATACGCCTATCGTACTGATGGGAGGAGCCACCGGGCGAATTGGTGATCCTTCCGGCAAAGATAAGGAGCGGGATCTGAAAAGCTTTGATGAGCTTGATAAGAATCTTGACCATCAGGTGAAGCAGTTTAAAGCTCTCTTGAATTTCAAGGAAGGTCGCAATAAAGCAATCATGGTCAATAACCTGGATTTTTATCGAACGATGAATGTCCTTGACTTTTTACGTGATGTGGGTAAGAGTATCAATATCAGTTATATGCTGGCAAAGGACTCTGTAAAAAACCGGCTGGAAAAGGGCTTATCCTTTACAGAATTCAGTTATCAGCTTTTGCAGGCCTATGATTTTCAGTGTCTTTATAATAATTACAACTGCATCTTGCAAATGGGCGGTTCCGATCAATGGGGAAATATCACCTCGGGCACAGAGTTTATCCGGCGTAATCTTAGTGCAAAGGCCTATGCTATTACGACGCCCCTGCTGACGAAATCAGATGGTGCAAAATTTGGAAAATCTGCTGAAGGAAATATCTGGCTGGACCCGTCCTTAACTTCGCCTTATAGATTTTATCAGTTTTGGATAAATGCAGACGATGAAGATTTATCTAAATATTTTCGATATTTCTCTTTTAAAAATCAGTCGCAAATAGAGAGTCTCGAAGAGGAATACTCAACGGACAAACAGCAATTGAAAAAAATTTTGTCAGAGGAATTAACAACCAGAATTCATGGTGTCGAAGCCTATCGGGCAGTGCTAAAGGTTTCTGAACTTTTATTTAATAAAAACTGTGATGAAAATTATTTGAAAAACCTTACCGCAGAAGAGTGGAAGGCATTGTCTGCGGAAATACCGACTACTGAAATCAAACGGGCCGTCATAGATAAGGGGATGGATCTCGTTGATTTTCTATCCGAGGGAACAGGATTACTCCAATCAAAGAGTGATGCACGGCGGGCTATCCAGGGACAAGCAATTTCGATTAATAAAACTAGGGTCTTTGATATTTCTGCAAATGTTAATTCAGATCAATTAATCCAGGATCGTTACCTAATGGTAGAGAATGGAAAGAAAAATAAATTTCTGATCGTAGTCATCTGAAATTTATTGAATCGCAGGAAGAATAAAATTATTAGTGTTGTGAATTGTAAATAAATTTAACGTAGTTTATTTTTTGCCCGGACAATGAAATGAAAGTTGCCTCCAATGAGATGGCCTATTGGTTATCAGGTCAAACTATTTAACTATTCAACTACCTATGAAAAGAATAAACAGGAACACCTTCCTTAAGAAAAGTGGACTCGCCTTAGCTGCCGGGGCGACTTCACTGGTAGCCTGCAATTCATCCGGTAGTGAAAAGGATGAGGCGCCGGCTTTTGATCCGGATCGCAAATATAAATGGAATATGGTCACTGCCTGGCCACCGAATTTTCCAATTGTCGGTGAAGGGTGTAATCATTTTGCCGGGTGGGTTGATCAAATGTCGGGAGGCAGACTTCAGATACGCGTATTTGGAGGAGGAGAACTGATTCCGGCTCTCGAGGCTTTTGACGCTGTGAGTTCCGGTACTGCTCAAATTGGACATGGCAGTGCGTATTATTGGGCGGGTAAAATTCCGGCAGCTCAATTTTTTTCGTCCGTCCCCTTTGGAATGAATGCTCAACAAGTTAATGCATGGATTGTGAGTGGTGGTGGTATGCAACTCTGGCGTGAGTTATACGCACCTTTTGATTTGATTCCTTTTCTGGCAGGGAATACCAATGCCCAAATGGGCGGCTGGTTTAATAAGGAAATTAACAGTATCGCAGATATCAAAGGCCTGAAAATGCGTATACCGGGAATAGGAGGCCGGGTCTTTGAAAGGACGGGTGGATCTGCTATCTTGTCGGCTGGCAGTGAAATTTATACCAACCTCGAACGCGGAGTCATTGATGCTACCGAGTGGATTGGTCCTTTTCACGATTACAAAATGGGGTTTCACAAAATTGCCAAATACTACTATAGTCCGGGATGGCATGAAGCAGGCACTGCACTGGAGATATTCATCAACAAATCAAACTATGAATCCCTTCCAATTGATCTTCAGGTAATCCTCGAGACTGCAGCTGCAAGGCTTAATCAATTGATAATGAACGAGATGGAGGTTAAGAATGCAGAGTATCTGAGCATATTGAGAGAGGAAGGTGTCGACATACGGTCCTTTCCGGAGGAAGTAATTGAGGTGTTGAAAGTCACCACAGAGGAGGTTATTGCTGAAATGGTGGCCAATGATCCCAGGAGTAAGAAAGTGTATGACGCATTCAAAGCTTTTAAAGCAGTGAACAAACCGTGGAGTGACCTAACCGAAAAGGTTTTCTACAATCAAATTTCCTGAATTACTAAGAGGGAAATTTGATAATCCAACCTGATTTCCTGGACTTACTTCCAATCCATTGGCAACAAGCATATCTGCCTGAATCAGATCCGGGATCTAACAATTTAGTCCGATGTAATGAAATAGTTTCTACCCTGCTATTGACTTTTTTTGATAGCGATATGATGAAAGTACTTAAAATCACACAATCGATTGTTTTTTCGAAAAAAACTGGTTTAATATAGTCGAAATAATTATTCCTTTTACTATTTTGACCGCTGATTAGAGTCTTTGTCGAATTTTTATTGGGCAATATTTTGTGCTCTCGCCATATAATTGATCGATAAGATTTCGAGACTCAAAATCGATTTGTTCCCGTTCTCTACTGCTAGAAATTTAATCAGACCGGGACTTCTTTTTGATTGACTAACTAAATTATTGTAAGTATGAAGCTAAAATCATTCTTGGCATTCCTGTGTATATCAGGGATGTCCACCAGCCTGAGTGTAGCTGTCAAAGCTGCACCAAATCCATTACCAGGGCCTGCCGAATTTGCTACTGTCACGGGAACAATAACAGATGAAGCTGGCGTACCCTTACCAGGGGCTACAATCCTTGTGAAAGGCACTACAAGTGGAACCGTTTCTGATTTTGACGGTTCTTATTCCTTGGAAGTAAACGAAACTGATATTTTAGTTATCTCGTTTACGGGGTATTCAACCCAGGAAATACCCGTGGGAACCCAGACAGTAATCAACATCACCCTCCTGGAAGAGGCCTCCGCCCTGGACGAAGTGGTGGTCGTCGGTTATGGTATTCAGAAAAAACGGGATGTTACCGGGGCCATAGCCACATTGGACAGTGAGAAACTGTCCAAGATTCCGGTGGCTTCAGGTGTTCAGGCCATGCAAGGCCAGGTAGCCGGTGTAGATGTCTTAAGTACCGGAGGGCGGCCCGGGCAGGCACCAACGATTAAGATCAGAGGTCGAAGATCTATTTCTGCCAGTAATGATCCGCTGTTTGTCATTGATGGAATCCCTCAGACCAGCGGTACGTCGGCAATAACCGATATAAATCCTCAGGATATTGCTTCCATGGAGGTTCTGAAAGACGCTGCGGCGACTGCCATCTACGGCTCCAGGGGGGCAAATGGCGTAGTAATTCTCACCACCAAACGTGGAAAGGAAGGAAAAACCACGGTGTCTTATGACGGATATTACGGCAATACCAGGGCAATTACCGAAGTGGATATGATGAATGCGGAGCAATTCATTGCTTTCCGGCGAGAGGCTTATAGAAACGGATATGATGGAACAATCCCGTCTGATGAAATAGTCTTTGACCCCAGACATTTGGAAGCTATCGCACAAGGTGTTGACATTGACTGGCTGGATATGGTTCTAAAAAATGGTTGGCAAACCAATCATCAACTTTCTGTCAATGGAGGAAGTGACA
>JBGTCB010001094.1:0-3079 GCA_041748995.1 Saprospiraceae bacterium
AGTTTCTTTATTTTTTGATGCCGGACGATTTTTGCATCGGTATAAAAAATAGTTTCTTCCGCAATACTCTTGCATAGATCACCCACTCTTTCTAATTTATTGATAATACTAAACAGATATAAAATTCTATCAAGATTTGGAATGACATCCGAGGTGTAGGCATCAATTTGATAGCATGACGCTTTATAGATATTATTCATTACAACATCTTCAGTAAATACCTTGTGGGCCAGGCTGGAATCTTCGTTGACAAATCCGTCGATCGCTATGTTGATCATCCGGATAGCTGTCTCAAACATTTCATTGAAGCGCACAGAATCCAATAGCTCCTTTTCGTACGATTTTTTAATTTGTTTTTTACGTACATACCGAGCAATTTTATCTGCATGATCTCCAATCCGCTCCAGGTAGGATACAATTTTAAATGAAGCCAATACGAAACGAAGGTCGCTTGCCACCGGGCTATGTAACGCTATGATGTTCTCACACATTTTATCAATACTCAGATCAAGGGCATTCACCCTTGATTCGATCTGATGAATTTCTTTGGCAAGACCGACGTCCTGCCGGGCAAAAGCATCATTCGATTTGGTTAATTGACTTTCGACCAAATGCATCATCTCAATGATGTTTTCCTTTAATTGTTGGCGTTCTGTATCGATATTGGCCATAAATAATTATTAGCGGAATAGGAATTTCGAATTTAAAACTAACCAAACCGACCGGTGATGTATCGCTCGGTCAGATTATGTTTGGGATTTATAAAAATCTCATCTGTTTTTTCAAATTCAATGAGCTCACCCATATAAAAAAACGCTGTTTTATCACTTACTCTGCCGGCTTGTTGCATATTGTGGGTCACGATCACAATGGTATAATCTTGCTTAAGGGTATAAATCAACTCCTCGATTTTTGCTGTAGCCGTCGGATCAAGCGCTGAAGCTGGTTCATCCATAAGTAAAACCGTTGGTTTCACCGCTAATGCTCTGGCAATGCATAGCCGCTGCTGCTGACCGCCCGACAGGGTTAAAGCTAACTTATTTAACTGGTCTTTTACTTCATCCCACAAAGCAGCGCTGATCAATGATTCCTCTGCTGCCTCCATCAGGATTTTCTTATCTCTGATTCCCTGGATCCTTAATCCGTATACTACATTTTCATAGATAGATTTCGGAAAGGGATTGGGTTTTTGAAAAACCATCCCGACATTTTTCCTTAAATCCTCAACCCGGATGTCATTTGTATAGATATCTGTTTCATCAATGAACACCTGTCCTTTTAAATGAAAGCTCTCAATGTAGTCATTCATCCGGTTAAACAGCCTCAGGAAAGTCGATTTTCCACAACCGGATGGTCCTATAAAAGCGGTTACGGTTTTTTCTCTGATTTGCAGATTTACATTGGTGATTACCTGCTGTTCGCCATAATAGACGTTGACCATTTTGGTCTCAAGTTTAATCTTCTTAACCCGGTCCGTGAAGTCGAAGGAAATCGATGATTCATTATCCGGTTTATCTTGAATTTCCATCAGCGGGTTCGTTTTTGTGATAGTTTTTGTGCTTACCATTTTGCTTTCTTTTGCCAACGATATCTCAGGTAGACTGCTACTCCATTGAACAGGAAAGTAATTCCCAATAGAATAATTATTCCCGCTGCTGCATCAATGATGAATCCCGGATCCGGTCGGGACACCCAGTGAAAAATCTGGATTGGTAAGACCGTGAAGTCATCCAGGGGTGATCGGGCAACAAATGGGACATAGGCCAGTGCACCAATCACAATGACCGGTGCTGCCTCACCGATAGCTCTGGAAAGAGCGAGTATAATACCGGTAGCAATCCCGCCTGCCGAAGCGGGTAGAATCTGATACCAGATAGTTTGCCATTTGGTGGCACCCATGCCAAATGAGGCCTCCTTCAACGAAGAAGGTACAGCTTTGATCGACTCCCGGGTGGCAACAATAATAATCGGCAGAACCAGTAAAGACAAAGTCAGGGCACCGGCCAACAAACTGCCGCCCAACCTCATAATCCTGACGAAAATCTCTAAGCCCAAAATACCATAGATGACCGAGGGTACTCCGGCAAGGTTCGATATATTTATTTCCAGTATTCTTGACAACCGGTTTTTTTTTGCATATTCTTCCAGGTAAATTGCTGCACTCAGACCAATCGGAATGGAAATGCACGCTGTAAGCAGGAAAATCCATAATGTTCCCGTCCATGCCGTTAGAATTCCGGCATTCTCTGCTTTTCTACTGGGCAGACTGGTGAGAAACTGCCAGTCAATTCGTCGAAGTCCATCATAGAGAATCGATGTGATAAAAATAAACAGCAGAATGATTCCTATCAAGGTCGAAAATATTCCGAGATATTTGAAAGCTATATCAGTCAGCTGATTTCTTCGGGCACTATTCATATCGTTCCTGGAATTTTATTTTGAAATAATGACTGACATTATTCAGCAAAAACGTAAATACGAAAAGGATTAATCCGGCAGCAAAAATTGTCTGGTACTCAATTGATCCGTGCGGAATATCACCCAGGCTGACCTGTACAATATAAGCGGTGATGGTTTCTATTGTTTCCAGGGGATTGAAAGTGAGATTTGGTTGTTGGCCCGCAGCTATAGTGACAATCATGGTTTCACCGATCGCCCGTGAAATAGCGAGTATCACCGAGACGACAATACCGGATGAAGCGGCTGGTACCAGGACTTTGAATGAAGTCTGAAACCGGGTGGAACCCATGCCAAATGCCGCCTCCCGTAATGAAGCGGGTACAGCATGTAAGGCATCTTCACTCAAAGACGAGATCATCGGTATGATCATGATACCCATCACCAGGCCGGCAGATAGCGCATTAAAGGTTGCCAATTCGGGAAATATATTACGGAGATAAGGTGTAACTACGGTAAGGGCAAAAAATCCATACACTACGGTAGGGACCGCTGCAAGTATTTCAAGCAGAGGTTTGAAAATGGTGCGTAGAATGTCCGGGGCATACTCACTTAAATAAATGGCAATGGTGAGTCCAAGGGGTAGTGCCACCATGATGGCGATAGTAGTTGTCAAAATAGT
>JBGTCB010001095.1:0-12940 GCA_041748995.1 Saprospiraceae bacterium
TGCTACAGGAAGTTGCAACCGGTTAAATACATTTGATTGGTTATCATCCAGGAATGACCTTGAAGATTTTTGTACATATGAATTTGTCGAGGTAAGTTTTAAACAGGGATCGCGCAAGGAATTCTTTAAGATGCCTGCCAATCAAGACCTTGCCAGTGGTGAAATGGTGGTGGTCGATACAGGTGGTGGTTATGACGTGGGCCACATTAGTCTGACGGGTCAGCTGGTTTCACTCCAAATGAAAAAAAGAAAAGTCTACCCGGACAGGATCATGAATCCCGTTGTGCGCCGGGCTAACCATCGTGATCTTGAACGTCTGGAAGAAGCCAGGGGGCTGGAAAGAACAACATTGATACGATCCAGAGCAATCGCCCGGATGCTTGATCTCGATATGAAGATCGGTGACGTGGAATATCAGGGAGATAAACGAAAAGCTACTTTCTATTTCACTGCTAATGGCCGGGTTGACTTCAGGGAGCTTATCCGTCACTATGCTAAAGAGTTCAGGGTCAAGATTGAAATGAGACAGATCGGAGCAAGACAGGAGTCATCGCGTATAGGAGGGATTGGATCTTGTGGTAGGGAGTTATGCTGCTCCACCTGGCTGACTACTTTTAAAAGTGTCTCGACACGGGCAGCACGCTATCAAAACCTGGCTATCAATCAGTCAAAGTTATCCGGACAATGTGGCCGTTTAAAATGTTGCCTGAACTATGAACTGGATCTCTATACAGAGGCTCTTGATCAGTTTCCGATGAAAGCCGAATACCTTAAATCCGCAAAGGGCAATGCTTCTTTGATCAAAATTGATATCTTCAAGAAACTCATGTATTACAATCTGGAAGACAACCGGGGTAGGATGACGATGCTCACCCTGACACCGTCGATTGCCCATGAAATCCACCAACAAAATAAAAAAGGACTCATCCCGGAAGAACTGGTCGATTCGATCAAACCGGTGGAGTCAATCGATCCTATTATTGATTTTGAAGACGTAACCGGGGGAGTGGAACTAAAGGATGCGCCAAAAAGCAAACGGAAGAAAAACCGGAAAAACAGGAATCGACCGGATGGACCTTCCAATCAACCGGATCGAAGTCCGGTCAGAAATCAGAAATCACGAAGAAACCCGAAAAAATAGAAATTTAGCAATGCAGTACGATTTAGTCGTCATCGGTTCCGGTCCGGGAGGATATCTGGCCGCCATACGGGCGTCCCAACTAGGGATGAAAACAGCGCTTATCGAAAAATATGAAACTTTAGGAGGTACCTGCCTGAATGTTGGTTGTATACCTTCCAAAGCCTTGCTTGACTCGTCCGAGCATTATCACAATGCCGCTGAAAACTTTCCTTCTCATGGTATAAAGATAGGCTCTTTGCAGGTAGACCTGGCCAGGATGATCGAAAGAAAAAACGAGGTTGTTAGCCAGACTGTTTCGGGCATCGACTTTCTGATGAAAAAAAACAAAATAGATGTAATACATGGCATAGGTTCTTTTCTGGATCCTCATACTATCTTAATCAAAGGTACCAAGGGTGAACCCCAACAGATATCCACTAAAAAAACAATTATTGCCACCGGCTCCAAACCCATCACTCCGGAAGCTTTTAACTATGACAAAAAAAGAGTGATTACCTCTACGGAGGCTTTGAATATTACTGCGCTTCCCAAGAAAATGGTGATCATTGGTGGAGGTGTCATTGGTTTGGAGCTGGGCTCTGTATTTGCCCGCCTGGGCACAGAAATTACCGTTGTCGAATTTCTTGACCGGATCATTGCCGGCATGGACAGCGATTGCAGTAAAGAATTGACCCGTTCTCTCAAGAAGCTTGGTATGACTTTTCATCTTAACCATTTGGTCACGAAGGTAACCAGCACCTCAAAGCAAGTGAAGCTCGAAGTACAAAAAAGAGATAGTGACAAGACTTTCGAGTTGATGGCTGACTACTGTCTGGTTGCTATTGGAAGAAGACCTTACACCGAGGGACTTCAGTTGGAAAATGCTTCCGTGCAACTGGACGAAAAAGGCCGCGTGATTGTTGATGATCATCTACAGACAACCCATCCTGATATTTATGCAATTGGTGATGTCATTCGGGGAGCGATGCTGGCCCATAAAGCCGGGGAAGAGGGAATTTTGGTGGCTGAATTCCTGTCAGGACAAAAGCCACATATTAACTACAACCTCATACCAGGCGTGGTATACACCTGGCCCGAAGTAGCGTCGGTAGGTGAGACCGAGGAAGAGTTAAAGGAGAAAAAAACGGCCTATAAAGTGGGTAAATTTCCTTACAAGGCTCTTGGTAGAGCAAGAGCCAGCATGGATGTTGATGGAATGGTAAAGATTCTGGCTGACAAAAATACAGATGAAATCCTGGGTGTTCACATCGTGGGCGCCCGGGCAGCCGATATGATCTCCGAAGCTGTGGTAGCTATGGAGTACCGGGCTTCTGCGGAAGATATTGCCCGGATGAGCCACGCCCATCCTACCTATATGGAGGCGGTCAAAGAAGCTGCTTTGATGGCTACCGGAGATCGCGCCCTGCATATCTAAAGTACAGTAGTTCTGTTTTTTGCGTTCTGAAGGGTATAAGATTGTCAAAATGAAAAATTTCATACCCCTAATCATCCTGCTTTGGGTGCCATATATTCTTTGGTGTCAGCCTATTACCGTGGGTACAGGAGGTGATTTCGCAACCCTGTCGGCCGCTGAGTCAAGCATTTCAGCGGGAGATACGGTGCTTATCCTCAATGGTATCTATAGCAATGGAACTCAGTTTCTGGAAGACCTCCATGGAAGTAATCTTTCACCTATTGTGATTAAAGCCGCCAATGCGCATCAGGCGATATTCCGTGGTGGTTCGGAAGCCATCCATCTGATCAATTGCAGTTACCTTGAGTTACAAGGTCTGGTAATCGAACAACAAACCGATAACGGTATCAATATCGATGATGGTGGCGACTACTCGACTCCCACCCATCACATTTGCATTTTAAACTGCATTTTTCAAAATATGGCTGGCACGGACAATAATGACCTGCTTAAGCTGTCAGGTCTTGATGACTTTCTGATCAAAAATTGTTCTTTTATCAATGGCAGCGAAGGGGGTAGTGGTATCGATATGGTTGGATGCCATGAGGGTGTTATCGAAGATAACTATTTTAACCAGTCAGGTACCAGTGGTATCCAGGCTAAAGGTGGCACTCAATTTATCCGCATCCAGCGTAATATTCTTAAGGATATGGACCAACGAGCGATCAACCTCGGTGGTAGCACGGGGCTGCAATATTTCCGGCCTCCTTTGCCCGATCCGATCTCCAATGCATTTGAAGCGGCTGATCTGGAAGTATACAGCAATGTATTTATTGGTAGCTATGCTCCGGTGGCTTTTGTGGGGTGTGTGCGGGTCAAGGTTTTTAATAACACATTCTACAAACCGGAAAACTGGGCCATCCGGATCCTGCAGGAGACCACTGATCCAGGTTTTCTACCATGTGGTGATAATGAATTCCGTAACAACATCGTGTACTTATCTGAGGACATAACGGAAGTCAACATCGGGGATAGTACCGACCCAGCCTCTTTTACTTTTACTAACAACCTATGGTACAATGAGTCAGGTGGCACCTGGAGTCCGGTACTGCCGGTTGTTGAGAGCAACCAGGTTATTGCAGATCCTCAATTTACCGACGCCAACGCTGAAGATTTTAGTCTTCCAAATAATAGTCCGGCGGTATTAGCCGGCAAGAAATTATCCCAGCCAACCCATGATTTCGTGCAACATACCTACTATGATCCTCCGACCATTGGAGCTTTCGAAGGCCACCAGTCCATAACCCAGTCAGAATATCACGTACAGGATAACAGCATCACTATGGGGCCTAATCCATCACATGGCAGTGTCACGATTGATGGCGATTTTAGCTATGCCATGATACAGATATTAGACAGTAATGGCATGTTAGTGCAAGACCACTCCAACGCTTCAACACCTTTGACGATTAACCTTGCTATGCTGCCCAGCGGTCTATATTTTATCCGGATACAGAGTCAATTACACTCAAAGATGGAAGTGGTGTGGATTCTGAAGATGTAGTTCAGTGGCACACTCGATCTCCATCTCCCAAAGCAGGCTCCATCGAGATGGATGATACTCTGTAAATACTAACTAAGCCATTCAAGGCAAAAAGTGATAACACAATTACAATGATATGCCAAGCTCTTATTGTCTTTGTCAAATCTTTATATTTCCATATAGCAGAATATTCCTATGTCTTCCAGCATCAAGGGTAATACCATATAATAAACCAGCACCATCATCAACAGCTATTGTATTTACCTCGTGATCCAACTTATAGCGGCATACTGGATTACCATGCCAGTCATACTTTAAAATTATATTGCTGTAATACAGGCCTAAGCCATCAATTTTATTTCTAGTCTTTTCAGAATATAATAAGAAAATAAAATCATTTGTGGCCTTCATGTCCAGAAAACCAATTTTTGAATCAGGATTGTATTGTAAATCGTAAACAACATTCTCAACTCCAATGTCTAGAAATTTCGGAGGGTAAAATAGATGGGATGAGATAACCCAGATTCTGTTATCCTCATCAATCTCAAATATTTCAAATACACCGGCATTTCTTGATGCAGTAGCTAGCTTACTTCCATAAGGATTCTGGCACAATAAAAATTGATATGCAAAAGATAGGTTCTTTAATCCTCCGTCTTTAAACCTATTCTGAAAAGGAAGTGATTCTTGATACTTAATTTGATCACTTCCAATTACAGCGAATAAACTGTCAAAAATACCAATTGCGATAAATTGTGAGTCGTAAGGTACTACTCTCAGTGCCCCCTCAACTTCAAAATTGTGACTACTCAAAATCACTTCATCATAATTTCCACCCGAAAAAGATGAAAGATCATAGCGAATCATTTTCATTGACGGCTGGGAATAGCAGCTCAGTATGATTTCTTGATTCTCCTTATGCAATGACGCGAACACAGAGTTCTCCAACTCATTCTCTCCCTGGCCTTTCTTAATAAAGTTATTCACTACTTCTCCGGTGGTCACATTCAAAATCGTTCCTATAGTGGCCTCACGAGAATCGTCCTCAAATATAATAAGGGCCGAATCCACCACTTCCAGATAATATGGGTACCGAAGAGTTTCACTCAGTTTATCAGCAAAAGGATGCATCAAGATCTCAACCTCGCTGCTAAAAGATGTCAAAGGTGTTAGGCTGTGATTATCATGCACATGAACCTATCGAAGAGAAGCAGAGAAATAAAAGAAAGTACTTCATCATTTATTCTTGTACCCTTATCACAACCCTTTTCGCTTTTCCAGCGAGAGATTTGGGCTATGCACTTGTTTCCAAGGTCATAGACATAAAGTAATATTTGACCAAAATGGGCTTGTACTAGGCATTAGGCCTCAACAAAGTTCATATGCTTATCTTAAGGACTAAACTGCCTAGTACAAGCCGGAGAAATCAAATTCTATAATCTATTGATCGCAGGGCCTTTTGACCCCATAGATAGTTTGTGGAGGGCTTGGCCAATTGTATATGGTCGTGCAGTACACCGTGGGATTGTAGTCACAAACAAAACATGATGCTGATACTTCCTGGTGCTGCTGTGTTGATTTCAACCCCACAAAAACAGATGAGCAAAGTACAAAGGTGAAAAGAATCTGAAGCTTTTTCATAAAAATAAGATTTGAAAAAAAATTATACCTACTCTTTCAAAGCTTTTCGGTAATCGCTCTGTTAGCCTACAAGTTGTAAATCTATGCCATTGTTAGGAACTTGTCAACACCTTTTGTGGTTTTAACTTAATAATTCTATTACGGATGGATTATGCTTAAGATTTCAGCGCAACAAATTTGTGAAAATGACCAAATGGTGGTTTAATGATACGCTCTCAAGTTACTGTGTCAATCTTCGCGTCGTTTCACAAATTGGTGTACTCTTATATTAAATCATCTTCTATGGAAAGCTCCTTCTTCATATCCGTTTTTATGACGATGGTCTTGAATCTAGTATTACAAACCCCGGGATACTCATCGCATCTATCGACGTGCAATCACCTGCATGACGGAAAATCCTACATAAACACTGATCGAGAAATCTACCAGCCAGGTGACAAGATATTTTATTCTGTCGTTATAATACAACCTATTGTAACACACACCATCTACTACGTAGAACTTATAAGTAGCACGGGGCTTGTCATCGATCGCAAAAAGACTCGCGTCATAGATAATAAAGGCAATGGAACCATTCAACTTCACGATACATTAGTTCCTGGCACCTACTGGATCAGAGGATTTACTCGGACGGTGCCAAACGGTGACCCCAACAATAGCTATTCTAAGCAAATTCACTTGGTTGATGGGCTCCCAGACAATCTAACCTACATAGCCTCATCTGGCATCATTGACACTATGTTGTTCTACCCAGAAGGTGGCCGTCTTGTCGTAGGTCATTCTTCCAAAATTACTGCGGTAGCCATTGATCATGATAAATTTACTTGTTCTTTTCAAGGATATGTCATTGACAGCTATGGTGACACGATCTGTTTTCTATCTACAGATTCATTTGGCCTGGCCAGTTTCGAACTTAATCCTCAGGCTACGAAAACATATACTGCCGAGATCTATTCAGACCGGGGCCAAAAAAAGAAATTCAACTTGTCCGTGACTAAAGAGTTAGAAAGTAAACTTTCGGTCTCTCATATTAATGAAGAAACAATCGAGATTCAGTTGGAGGTAGGGTCTGATTTCGATCATGGCCATCTCCGGGGTATTGCCATGGGCAAAATCTATTTCGAAGAACAAATACTCAGCAACCATTATGTAAAGGGAATCGACTTAACTGAGTTCCCTCCGGGCATTATCCAGTTTTCCTATTGGGATCGCGAGGACAAAATAAATTCAGAAAGATTGATTTTCAATTCAGTCGGTTTACTTCCTTGCTATGTAGACATTGACAATAGGGTCGAGGAAAGTGATAGTAACTATTCAGTGGATTTATTTCTAGATTTATATGATCAGGATGGCCTTCCTTGCATATGTAAAGTGGACATCAAGATTTATGCTGATGTACTCCCTTATCTACCTACTCAAAATGTCATACATTATTTTTGGATCGAAGCTGCTTTGTCCTCAGATTATCAGCAGCATTTTAGGTTTCCAGAACATCTGATGTACACCGAAGAAGCTAGTATCGATCACTATTTAATGACCCAATCACTGGGCGGTCTGATCGATGCCCTATTAAAAAGTGATGCAAATGACAGTACTCGTCCACATCTTGAGGATAAACTGTCACTATCTGGTACTCTTTACCGGAAGAATAGACCATATGAGACTAAGGGATTTTGGTCCGTAATGTCAGATCTTTTGACAATGCAGGAATTTGCAAGCGATAGTAAAGGCCATTTTAAACTAGACGACCTGGAGATCTACGATACAACAGACATCGTTTTTTACTTTATGGACCAAAAATCAAGTAGTAATCCCGTCAATACTAATTTTAAAACTAGTGGTAATTCCGAAATAAGGATTGAAATTGATACGCCGAATCTAGCAAACCATGTTGATATAAATAAACTCGCCCTCGGCACCCCACTTGATGCACCTACAAATACCCATGCTAATGCTGCACCTGAATCTATAATTATTGATTTAGATGAAATACAAGTACGGGCTAAAAGGCTGGATATCATTGTCGAGTATCACAAGAAAAATATGCTTTACGCTCGCCCGAGTAGTCGAATTATCCTTGACACCTTATTGGCAAACCGAGGTTACACCAATATCATAGATTTACTGAGGGGAAGGGTCCCCAATTTTGAGGTTAGTTCTGAAGAAGGCTCGCCTAAGGTTTATCTACGGGGCAGAGCAACAGGTTTAAGTAAATCGGCCGCCATGTCAAATGCAGCCAATTTTATGGTTGATGGGTCTTCCGTATCTCAGGCATATGTTGAAGCTATAAATCCGACCGATATCGCCTTTGTCGACATTCTAAGAGGTCTTTCTGAGACCAGTGTCTATGGCGAATATGGTCGGAATGGTTTGATTATGATCTATCTAAAACCTCCTATGCAGCGCTCAAAAAAAATGCTGAACCGAGGTAATATTCTCAGTCACCAGATCATCGGCTTTGCTCGTTCTCTTCCTTTTGCAGTACAAGAATCTTCGGTTCACAATATACCAACGAGTTTGTACTGGAATGCCACTTGGCAAACAGACAATAGAGGTACTGCCGAGATTTCCTTTTCGGTACCAAAGCATGACGGCAGTTATTTCATCGTCGCAGAAGGGATAACTACAAATGGGCAGCCATTTTTTACCATGCAAAAGCTTCAGATACCATGAAAGTCTGGCAAGCGACCTTATTTCCACTATTTTTTGCAACATGCGCACTTGGCCAAACCCTAGAAAGCGTATTAATAGATAGTACAACTGGTTCCCCGGTGGCAGATGCTTTTGTTTTTTTCTCTAATACCTCCACCGGTACCATCTCATCACAAGACGGTATCTTCACTCTGCCATTTAAGAATGGCACTGATGTATTTCTTGTGGTCTCGCATATTAATTATCAAACACTGACCTTGGCCATCCCTGAAGATAAGAAGGTTCCTGACACCATATACCTTGCTTCAAATAGCTTATTGCTAGCTGAGGTGGTTGTTGGCAAGAAAGCTGTGCCCAGAATTCGTCGTCAACGTGAAAATGCATTTATAAGAGCTTTTATTGGTAGTCAAAGGGCCAAAATAACGTTGATCAACCCCCAGGTATTGCTTTTCTGGGAAAACGAAGATACGCTCATAGCACAGGCAGATCAACCGCTTGTCATCAGAAATGAATTGCTTGGTTATTCTGTTACATACTTTTTAGATGATTTTCGCCTGCATCCCAATGGTGACGTACAATTTGAGGGAAATGCTTTTTTCGAAGAATTAGAAAGTTCCGGAAAAGAAATGGCTCAGTTTAAAAGAAACAGATTACGAGCCTATCAAAATTCTCCACAATATGTTTTTGATCACCTGATAACTGGTCAATTAGATTCATCGGTCTATAAAATTGGTTTTTCCCGTAGACTCGCTGATCAAAGTTTCGAGTTATATGATTTACTTAATCCCTCTGACTTGATTGTAGACAGCATATTGAACACTACCACTATACAATGTAAAGGCTATTTCACTGTGGTAAACAAAGGTATCCGAGTCAGCAGCAGCTCACAGAAAGCAAAACTTCCTACAGCATCTTTTGGGGAGGTAAAGCAAACTCCGATTTCGTATGAAACATCCTATCTGCATCCAAAAACAAACAGAATTATCCTGGACAAGAATGGTGCTATACTAAATCAAAAAGATATTGAAGAATATGGCTACTGGGCTACAATTCGTACATCATCTTTATTGCCAAATGACTATGCGACCACACCTCCTAATCAGTAAAAAATCTTAACTATACAATAGAGAAATAAATAGCCCCATAGATCGTCCGCAGTAAAATCTCAAAATGATTCTTACGCATGTAAGCTCGCATTTTGAATTAAAAGTGGTTATTATTGACCCCACATCACCCATCCTTCAAATATTTATACACCGTAAGCTTGCTGATCGTCTCTCTAGTCAGATTTCGCTCAAATTCAGCCAAGGCACCAAAAATGTGAAATACCAACTCCCCGGATAGGGTAGTGGTGTCGATCGATTTTCTGAGGTTCTTACCGATGATCCACAATAAATCTCTTTACCTTCGCGAAAACATAGTCAGGATCAGCCAGCCAAGGATCATGACCTGCATGCTCCATTGTGATAAGTGCAGACTTTGGTAGTATCGCATCATAGATATGACCCCAGTCACGAGGTACTCTTGAACTCTTTTTCAGACCTTTAAAAATCAAAAATGGGGGTATATTAATACGCTCCAATTTTTCAAAGGGAGGAGCGCTTTCCAGACTAAGTATGGTCTCCATCTTTGGTGGTCCATTTGTGACCATAAACGTTCTCGTGATCTTGGTTTCAACTTCTTCAGCATCGATACCCTCAGTGCCTACTTTTTTAAGCTCGGTCATACTGGATTCGGAGACTTTACTTGGGTTGGGTCCCCTGTTACTCCAATCTATTTGATCAAGCTTTTTCCCAATGCCTACCCAAGGCACCGTCCCAGATAAAATCACTCCTTTTATACCATAGGGAAATCGGTAGGAGTAAAGTATCGCCAAAGTACTACCCCAGGATGAGCCAGCTAAAAACACTTCATGATTATGGGTAAACTGATTTACAACACGATGTAAATCTTCTACATGGTCTTGCCAGGTGTACGATGCGGCCGTGTCACTTAAACCACAACCCCGTTGGTCATAATAAATGATACGCGCAACTTTAGACAGTTCATCAAATTCGGGTCTTAAGTAGGTATGCGAGGCAGCAGGGCCGCCATGCAAAATAATTATAACATGCTCACCAGTTCCCACCGCCCAATATGCCAAGGAAGGTTCTCCAGGTACGTAACCATTTTGACACACTCCAAATCTTGTAAATATGATTAGAATAATTATAGGTATAACTTTCATAATTTTAGAATTCTGTTTCCATTGGAGCTAAGATCTTATAAGGAACTGAGTTTTTTTGATAGACGTCCAATCGCAATTTAACAGGATCAGTTCTTGATATCATGTATAGACTTCCTTGCAAATTAGCACTATCAAAGATAACATGCATATGTTTCATTATATTCCTTGCAGGATTTTCTTCCAAGGTGTATTCAAATGTATTTTTCTTGTTTAATTAATGCATTTACTGTCAAAAATATCGAACTATCAAGAAATAGTTGTTTTGTTCCATAGAGAAGAAGCAGTCGACTCCGTCATTTCAAGATGGAGCGATTATCCGGGTCATCAATTCTTTCAGGCTTCTGCAGATGAACATGTTTTATCCGTCACCGGGCCCCGGTACCACCCACCACCAGTACTATTTCTCCTTTGATTTTCTCTTTGGAGGAGGCCCAGGTTTTTAGATCCTGAAGGGAACCTCTCACCACTTCTTCGTACAATTTAGTGAGCTCACGGCAAATGCATGCCTGCCTTTCTGCTCCACAGACCCCGATCAACTCATCAATACAGCGGGATATCCGGTGAGGTGACTCATAAAGGACAAAAGTATCAACCAAAGTAGCGAGGTAAGCCAACCGCGTCTGCCGGCCCTTTTTGTGAGGCAGGAATCCTTCAAAATAAAAATGGTGTACCGGTAATCCGGATATGACCAAAGCTGGTACAAAGGCAGTGGCACCGGGCAAACACTGTACCTCAATCTCCCGGTTAATACATGCCCGGATCAGGAGATAGCCAGGATCAGAGATGCCTGGTGTACCAGCATCCGTGATCAAAGCGGCTGATTGGCCGGAAGTTAGCTGCTGACAGATGGATTCGACGACCTTATGCTCATTGTTGACATGATACGATCGCAAAGGTTTATTAAGATCCAGATGTTTGAGCAACTGACCACTGACACGGGTATCTTCAGCGATTACAAAATCAACTTGTCTTAAGATATCAATGGCCCGATGGGTAATGTCGCCTAAATGACCGATGGGGGTGGGTACAATATACAACATCAGTCAGACGGAAGCGGTCTTAATGAAAAATAAACCAATGAAAGAAAGACATAAAATGCTACTGCCAGACTGACAGCTACTTCTCTTGCTACCACGACGAGAACAATCACCAACATCAAATAGATCCATTGGATTTCCTGCCCTTTCCAGGTAAGATTTTTCATCTTGAATGAAAAATGAGGAAGGCTGGACACCATGAGATAACTGAGGAAAATAATACTTAAAAACAATACATATGGATTGATAAATAGAGAGGCACAGTTCATACACGATTGGCTGTGGGCCACCAGGTATAACCCACTCACGAAGATCGCTGCTGAAGGAATCGGTAAGCCGGAAAAATGACTTTGGGCACTATGCATCACATTAAAACGCGCCAGGCGATATGCTCCAAATAATGTGAAAATAAATCCGGAATAAATCAACCAGGGAAACTTCGATGACCACTCCAACCCTGATAACATCTGGTAATACATCATGCCCGGCAATACTCCAAATGAAACGACATCCGCTAAACTATCCAGATCGCCACCCAACGGATGATTTTGTTTCAGAACCCTGGCCACCATGCCATCCATAAAGTCAAAAATCAAGGATAATCCAACGCAAAATATTGCCGCAAATGGTTGACCTGAAAATACAAAGACTATACCCAGGCAACCGCTGAAAAGATTAAGCAAGGTGAGTATGTTGGGTAGCATATGCAGCATACCCCAAATCTAATAATAGGGCACATCTATTTATCGCTGAATGAGTAAAAATTTAATAAAATGCAAGCCAGACAAGGCTGGAGGAAGGAAGATAGCCGTTGCTATCTGACTGACGATCAACGAAGTATGGCGCAGTATATTATTAAATAAATTTTCTTCGAAAATTGTTTTTACCATGAACGGGGTAAATAGAGATGCCCAAGAGTAAGGTTGATGCACTTGATCCCATTAGCTATGAAATGCCAGTGCTTAGATTTAAAACTGCCATCATCACCAGAAACATCAGGAAGAAGGCTTTTATTTCTTTTCAGACAACGAATTTTATTATTGTGCCGTCTTTTAACAAGGGCATGATACATCATTCCACAAAAGTTTTGAATGACTTAATTAATTATACGTTAAGACCCGGAGACCGGTAAAACTGCAATTCACCTTCGATCGTTATCTTTACGCGCTATTTAAACTGTTGATGAAGCACTTACAACTCCTGATAGTCACATTATTCCCTTTCTACCTGGTGGCCCAGCCTGTCAATGACGAGTGTATCAACGCGATTGAACTGGGAGATATCACTAATTGGTGCTCTAATTCGG
>JBGTCB010001096.1:0-2515 GCA_041748995.1 Saprospiraceae bacterium
TTTTTCTATGGAAAGCTATTTGTGGAAGCGGATGTAGATATAAATGGTTCTTTAAGTCAGCCCAACCTGTTGGTAAATGCAAAAGCTCTCGATAGTACTGATTTTGTACTGCAACCACTAATTTCGGAAGCTCAGATTCGACAGGAAGACTTTATCATCTTTGCCAATCCGGAAGACTATGAATCTGACACCTCAATTTCACTGCAGGACTTCTACCAGTCAGCCGGATACAATTTTGATATTTCGGCCAATATTGAGTGTACAGAAGATGCACAACTAACGATTGTGATTGATCCTACCACAGGTGACAAGCTGGTATGCCGGGGCAATGGCAACCTTGCCATTGAGATAGCTCCCGATGGGTCTCCCAATATCCTTGGTAACTATATAATAACAGAAGGTCAATATGCCTTCAATTTTCAGCGGGTACTTAAGCGTACATTTCAGATAGATCGGGGAAGCAGAGTCGATTTTGTGGGTGATATTTTTAAGTCCAGATTTGATATCAGCGCCACCTACAGTGTACAAACGTCAACTTATGAATTGATCAGAAATCAAAGCACCCTTAATGCTGCAGAAGAGTCAAGATCAAGGCAACGGTCGAAGGTCGACGTTAAACTAAAGCTTACCGGAACGCTGGAACAACCGAACGCCAAATTTGACCTGGCTATCAATGATGCCTCTGGTAATGGATTAACAAGCTCCGTATCCAGTAAACTGGCTCAACTTCGGGAGGATGAATCCGGTATGAATAAACAGGTTTTTGGTTTATTGATCTTTAATAGTTTTATTGCTGAAGAACAAACTACCAATTCATCCTTATTGGCCGATGCCAGTCAATCGGTTATTTTATCGAGCGTTAGTAATATACTATCCAATGAGTTAAACCGGCTTGCCAAACGCTACATTAAAGGTGTTGATCTTGATTTTGGTGTCGATTCGTATAGTGGCAGATTTGAAGAAGGCAGCGGCGTAGTTACCGAATTAAAGGTTGGCTTAAGCAAGAGATTATTAAATGACCGTCTGACTATTAAACTTGGAGGAAACGTGCAGTTTGAAAATAACGACAATATAAATCTTGTCAATAATCAAAACTCCACTTTTTCCGGAGATTTTATTCTGGAATACAAATTATCTCCGGATGGAAATTATAACCTTCGTTTTTTTCAAGTACTATCCAATCAAGAAAATCTTTTTGATCCAGGGGTAAATTACTCGGAAACTGGTGTTTCGCTCTTCTTCAGCAAATCCTTTAACAGCAAAAAATATCAACTCCAACTTGATGAGCAATAAAAGCGCCACTCCAATGAAGGGACTATCCAGGGGTGGATGGCTGTTGGGTTTTATACAGTTATTGCTGGTCGGGTCGGGTTGCAGTGTGGGTAAACATCTGGAAGCAGATGAAAAACTATATCAAGGCACTAAAATTGCTTTTGAAGAAGATGCCCGGATCACTAATGAAAAACAATTAACTTACGAACTGGAAGATCTTTCACAGCCAAAGCCTAATTCAAAATTATGGTTATGGGTCTACTATAATTTTGGAAATCCGGATAAAAAACGGGGGCTTGGAAACTTTATCAAACGAAGGTTTGGGCAACCTCCAGTTTTCTATGATCAACCGGAAGTTGATCGCAATGTTCTGGTTTTGAAAAAACACCTTATCGATCAGGGATATTTCAATTCTTCAGTAAGCTATGATACCACTCAATCAGGAAAGTACATTGATGTCACATACCGTGTAGATGCTACTGGTAGACATCGGATCAGAAATATTAATCTACCGGACGACAGCTCTAATATTTCAGAAATAATCAAAGATCAGCAAAGGCAGACCTATTTGAAAACCGGTGACTATTATACACTTTCAAAACTTGTAAATGAACGTAGCAGGATTGCCCTGGAGGCCCGAAATCAGGGTTATTTCCACTTTACTGATGATAAAGTGTTCTACTTTGTCGACACAAATGCCGTGAAAAATACAGATACTCCGGCTTCCGATATTTGGCTGCAAATCAAGAAACCTGACAATGCTCCCGATTATAAAAAATACCACATTGGCACTACATATATTTACCCGAACTATGATCTGAGCCGGGTATCTGCGATCCGGACAAAGGACAGTGTTTTTCACAAAGATCTGGTTATCTACCAAACCAATCAGATTCTAAAACCTACGACTTTAAGAGAGGTGATCACTCAGAAGTACGGAGATGTCTACTCTGAAGAACGACAAATTGCTACCACCAATCACCTCTTAGATCTTGGAATTTACAAATTTGTCAATCTTAGATACCGAGTCAATGAGGTTGGCGATACCAGTTTCCTGGATAGATACATCTATCTGACTCCCGGCAAGGTTCAAAATATCGGCACTGCCCTGGAAACAACGACCCGACCTGGTGCTGTCGGATTGGCTGTGAGAGGAAGTTATTCTCATAATAATATTTTTGGTGGAGCCGAGAGACTTGATCTGAGTATTTCCACTGGTCTTGAAAGAGGTGGTAAAATTGCT
>JBGTCB010001097.1:0-3813 GCA_041748995.1 Saprospiraceae bacterium
CCAGATTCATGTTGTCCAGAATTGCAAAATCGCAGACAAGAACACAAGGTACAAGATGATCGACACTACTTATTAAATCATTATAATCCACCACCTGATATCTTGACAACATTTTGCATCCGGAGTTTCTTCTGCTCACTAAGTCCTTAATACCATTAAAGCGATCCTTAAAATAATTCATAGTTCATGGATAACTGTTTACAAAAAACAAGTCGAAATATAGTGGAAATGTCAGGCAGGTCTCAATTAGCCCATCCGTTGACATCTTCCGTGCCTTGTTCTTCGGAACCTGGGTTGCTTCAAACTGAGCATCACCAGTCTCCAGTTGAGCCACTGCTCCATACCCGGATGAATTGGGTATAAATAAACATCGTCTGGATCTAAATTAATTGAACAACCTTCAGGGAATCTATATCATAGACATGACATCAGGACGAAAACGAACAAAATAAGTATTCGCATTTTGAATTACCTATTTACTTAAATTAATAATACTGACCGGTATTTATGAATAAATCAAGCTCGTCTTAACCTACTGTGATAAGTAATTGATCTTTCTTTCTTTCCCTATCGCAACAAACACATTACCATCATTAGTGCGTTAGAATTTATGGAGAAACGACAAAAACATCAAGATTAATTATCAATTAAGTCAATTAACTTAAAGCGACCTGGCATTAAAAGTATCACCTTCATTCATATCTCCGGTGAGAAAACCTTTTTTGAACCATCGCACCCTCTGTTCGGAAGTGCCGTGGGTGAAACTTTCGGGAGATACATAGCCTTGTGTCTGTCTTTGAATATTATCGTCACCGATAGCGCTGGCGGCACGAAGTGCTTCCTCAATATCACCCTCCTCAAGAATATTATTCATCTTTTGCGCATGATGTGCCCAAACTCCGGCATAAAAATCAGCTTGCAACTCTAAGCGGACCGAAAGATCGTTGTACTCCTTT
Organism: Saprospiraceae bacterium; assembly: GCA_041748995.1. Taxonomy (GTDB): domain Bacteria; phylum Bacteroidota; class Bacteroidia; order Chitinophagales; family Saprospiraceae; genus JABDMH01. Next base: position 957 of record JBGTCB010001097.1, read on the forward strand.
TCATTTAATCTTCCCCTTGCTTGTTGGACCTCTGAAGAAGTGCCGGTTAGATTCTGGATATGGTGACCGATCTCATGAGCAATTACATAAGCCATGGCAAAATCACCAGGAGCACCAAATCTCTTGCTCAATTCCTTATAGAAACTCAAGTCTATGTATGCCGAGTAGTCGGCGGGGCAGTAAAAAGGTCCGGTCGAACTGCTGGCTCCTCCACAGGGAGACTGGATGCTTCCATTGAAGACGATAAGGGATGGTTCCCGATAAGTGGCTCCCTGATCATTAAATAATTTTGTCCAAACGTCCTCATTCTCAGCCATCACTACCCTGACAAATTCATACAACTTTTGCTCTTCGGAGGTAGGCTCATAAGTTGACTGTCCTGAGGATATGCCGGAAGAAGGGTTAAATAGATCCAAGGGGTTACCCAATATAAAAATGCCAGCTACAACGATCAGTGCAATTATTATTTTGGTCTTGGTAAGACCACCACGGAAAAAGAGTAACAACAGATTCATTATCATTCCTGATGAGCCCATACCAGTGCTGCTACTGCCCTTGCTGCGATAATCTTTCACATTGTCACTTTGTCTTCTGCCTTGCCATTTCATAGTACCAGATATTTAGACTTCTTTAAAACAAGATAAATAGATTAGAGTTATGCTGCCGCATTGAAACAATCATTTACTAAATATCCAAGTCGTAGAATCACTTGAATACACCCCCAAAGGCCCAACTCCCTAGGAGGCTGTTGAAATACCCAATTTGCGCTGATATTTGTCCAATCACTTTTTCTATAAAAAAAACTCAGCCGTTCTCGTCGTTTCTGACGTTGTTGATCCTCAGTCAGTTACGACCGGTAGCCTCCTTCGTCTCGCCGCGTCAGAAAGCGACGATTTACGGCTTCAGCATCAACCTGAGTATTTCAACAGCCTCCTAGACTAATTTTAGACTAATTACAGTCCTTTTTTGTTCATCTTTTACAATCAATCCTCTTTAAATTCTTCCCGGCGTACATCATCCGGTAGTCCTTTCCAAGGCTTATTGAACGAAGGCCGTATGGTCACCGACTTCAACATCTTCCAGGCAGGCTGTATTGCGTTTCGATAAATCGGCCTCAGAAGGCATGACTGTCTTCAAAATTTCAAGTAACTTGCCGGCTTCATTAACTTGCAGGCAAAATCTTAAATATCAAATTTCGATTTGATGAACTGACAATATGCATTTTCCCCTTTTACAAGATATTCTTATCATTCTCGGATTCTCCCTGCTGGTGGTCCTGGTCCTTCAGAAATTAAAACTGCCATCGATACTGGGTTTCCTTATCACGGGCATTATTATTGGTCCCTTTGGACTTAGTTTGGTCGAAGCTCAGGATCAGGTGGAGATTCTTGCTGAAATCGGGGTTATCCTGTTACTTTTTGTCATTGGAATGGAGCTGTCGCTAAAACAACTGGCATCAATGCGGAAGACCGTTCTGATTGGAGGATCCCTTCAGGTAGGTTTGACCGTAGGTGTATCTACCCTGATTTACCGCACGCTTGGTTTTGAATGGAATGAATCGGTTTTTGTAGGATTTCTTGTCTCTTTATCCAGTACGGCGATTGTATTAAAAATACTTCAGGATCGCAATGAAATCTCTGCTCCCCATGGCCGCAATGCCCTGGGCATCCTGATCTTTCAAGACATCATCGTGGTACCGATGATTCTTATTACCCCTATCCTGGCAGGGGAATCAACCAATCTTTTGTGGTCAGTGACTGAGCTCTTTCTTAAGTCAGTGATGGTCGTGGTCTTTACCTATATAAGTGCCCAATATATTGTACCCAAGCTGATGTATCAGATTGCCAAATCAGAAAGTAAAGAACTGTTTTTGCTGGCTACCATAACCATTTGTTTTTTTGTTGCCTTCCTGACATCACAGGCCGGCTTATCGCTGGCGCTCGGCGCCTTTCTGGCCGGACTAATTATTTCTGAATCGGAATATAGTCATCAGGCTACCAGTACGATACTTCCTTTTCGGGAATTATTTACCAGCTTTTTTTTCATCTCCATCGGAATGCTCCTGGATCTGTCTTTCTTTTCTCAAAATGCGGTTAAGATCCTGCTTTTGGTGGGTATCGTTTTTGTAATGAAGGGCAGTCTTGCGGCAGTGGCGACTATCTTTTTGAAGTACCCTGGACGTACAGTGATTATGACCGGGCTTGCTCTCTTTCAAATAGGGGAATTTGCTTTTATTCTGTCCCGGGTAGGTATTGAATATAATCTGCTGTCAGAAGAGCTTAATCAATATTTTCTCTCCGTATCCATTGTGACGATGTTGCTCACCCCTTTCATCATCATGTATTCCGACAAAATAAGTTCTCTGCTATTACGGACTCGAATTCAGGAGCAATTGAATAAGAAAATCACTGGTCAGAATTCATCTGCAACCGATTTAGATCATCTTGAAAATCACTTAATCATCATCGGTTTTGGTATCAATGGCAGAAATGTATCGAAGGCGGCCAAATATGCAAATATTCCATATGTGATTCTCGAACTTGACGCTGAAGCAGTTAAGGAAGAAAAGAAGAAGGGCGAACCGATCCTGTTTGGAGATGCGGTACATGAACATATATTAAGCACTGTCCACCTGAAAAAAGCCAGGGTGGTGGTCATAGCCATATCCGATCCTCAGGCAACCAAAACGATCATTTCGAATATCCGGGCGGAATCCCAATCTGTTTATCTGATCGTTCGAACGCGGTATGTTAAGGAAATCGAACCTTTGATTGCCCTTGGTGCAGATGAGGTTATCCCGGAAGAATTTGAGACTTCGATTGAGATCTTTTCCCGGGTAATGCACAACTATCTGGTG
>JBGTCB010001098.1:0-8991 GCA_041748995.1 Saprospiraceae bacterium
CATAATTTAATCAAAAGAGTCATGGATCATCAACCCTGTACCATCCCGAATCTAAAGCTTGCTGCCTAAATGAATTATTCAGTAAATTAAAATGAGCAGGTTAAAATTAGGGGTTGTTGGCTGTGGATTTTGGTCCCATTATCAGACAGCCGCCTGGAAGGAGCTGGGTGATCAGGTGGAAATTGTGGCACTTTGTGACCGGGACCGTCAGAAAGCCAGTGAACAGGCCAGAGCGTTTAATATCCGGGGAATTTATGAGGACGCGCTGACTCTGTTTAAAGAGGAAAACCTGGACTTTGTGGATATCATTACCGATGTGGATTCACACGCAGGCCTGGTCAGGATGGCCGTGGATCATCAGGTGCCGGTTATTTGTCAAAAACCCATGGGGCCTTCATACGAGATAGCCAAAGAAATGGTGGCATATTGCCATAATAATAAGGTACCCTTTTATATCCATGAAAATTTCCGCTGGCAACAACCGGTCCGGAAACTGAAATCGTTGTTGGATGCCGGTACTATCGGGGAGCCTTTCAAAGCGAATTTAAAGTTTTGCAGTAGTTTTCCGGTTTTCGAAAATCAGCCCTTTTTGGCGGAGCTGGAGCAGTTTATTCTTACGGATGTGGGCACCCATATTTTAGATATGGCGCGATTTCTCTTTGGCGAAGTCAAATCACTTTATTGTCAAACGAAGCGTATTAATCCAACTATTAAAGGGGAAGATGTAGCCAATGTATTGATGGTGCATGACGAGGGAGTACAATGTTATTCTGAAATGTCCTACGCCTCAATATTGGAGAATGAGGCATTCCCGCAGACCTTTATTTTAATCGAAGGAACAAGAGGATCTCTCTATCTGGGACCAGGTTACCAGATATCCTTCATAAATCAGGAAGGCATGTCCCGGTATGATGCCACTCCGCATGTTTTTGACTGGTCCTTACCAGATTATGCCCTGATTCATAGCAGTGTTTTTGAATGCAACAAAAATATTTTAAGTGAGTTAACAGGAAGTGGCAGTGCGGAAACGACAGGTGAAGATAATTTAGAAACAGTCCGGTTAGTTTTTGATGCGTATAAGTCAGCGGCGGAAAATAAAGTGATTACTTATTCCCAGGAATAGATTTATGGTGTTTTTGTATTTATGGGCGAACAGGCATAAGTCCTTTTGTCTAATTAATTAAATTAATTAATATTTCTAATATTTCATTGTTTCTATGCGACTTGGAATTGGAACCTATGCATTTGCCTGGGCGATTGGAGTACCTGGATATCCTCCCGTGCATCCGATGTCGGTTTTTGAATTTCTGAAGAAAAGCAGTGCACTGGGAGTAGACTGTGTGCAGATAGCGGATAATATTTCCTTGCATACGTTTAGTCAGGAGCAATTAATGCAAATAAAACAGAGTGCGATAACCTTAAACCTGGCAGTGGAAGTAGGAATGCGGGGTTTAGAATATTTGCGTGTACTGGAATATCTCGATATTGCCCGGTTATTGCAATCGGACATACTGCGTCTGGTCATTGATGCCCAGGGATTTGAACCATCCATGCCGGACATTATCAGGGAGGTCAAAAGGTTAATTCCTCATTTGAAAGATTCGAATATCCGTCTCGCGCTGGAAAATCATGACCGGCTTGCTGCCCGGGATTTTGTTCAGATTATTGAGGATACGGATAAGGAGTGGATCGGCATTTGCCTTGATTCTGTCAATTCCCTGGGTAAAGGAGAAGGATTTTATGAAGTAGCTAATCAATTATTGCCTTATACAATCAATCTCCATATCAAGGATTACACCATCCGGAGACTGGATCATCATATGGGATTTTCCGTTAGCGGTACCGTGGCCGGTTCTGGAATGCTGCCGCTGGACTGGTTGTTTGGAGAAATCGAAAGGTATGATCAATGCCAGTCAGCGATTCTGGAACTGTGGCCTGCACCGGAAAAAACTATTGATGAGACCATCGCCAAAGAATCAGAATGGGTCGAATCCAGTATTGATTATTTAAAACTGAAGCGATACTGATTGTCTTGTGATCTCCGAAATTATGGATCCGTGGATCATTCCGTGAGGTCTTTCCAAAAGGTCATTTATGACTAGCCTTACGTATAAGTTTGTTTTCTTAATTTCGTTCTCTAATCGTATTTATCGATAATCCTGTAGTGACTGAAAACATTGAATTTCGATTCATTAAATTAATCATCAATGCCCAGACTAAACTTTTTATGCTTTCTATTTACTCTTGTTTCAATGATCACCACAGGTTTTAGCCAGACCAAATTCGAGCAAGAGTTTCGCATAAAGCCCGGAGATGTTCCAGGCAGTGCACTGGCATTTATTGATTCTATGGAGTTTGACAGAAAAATAAAGTGGTACAAAGAAATTGGACATCATGGAAAGTCTATAGAAGCCAAAACCAGATTCAAAGGAAAGAAATATAGTGTTGAATTTAGTGCAGATGGCGTCTTTGAAGATGTAGAAATTGAAATTAAATGTACTGAAATACCACTTGATACAAGAAAGGAAATTGAAAAATATCTCCATTCAGAATATACGAAATATTCTATCGATAAAATTCAAATGCAGTATTCAGGATCAAAGGAATCTGTGCTAAATCTTATGAAGGATCTGGATATAGATACAAAACCTACTATCAGATATGAAATTGTGCTATCAAGCAAAATTGATAAAACCTATAAGATGTATGAATTCCTATTCTCAGAATCAGGTGATTTTCTCCAGAAACAGGAAATTGTGTTAAGAAACACAGACAATATTGAGTATTAGTATGAAGCAAGTATATTCAGTTTTAATGCTGTTTTTTTACCTGTCAGCAGATGCTCAAAATAGTTATCAGTTTGGGTTATTGCCTTCTATTAATGTGAACAAAGATCTTGTAAACGACTGGAAATTGAATTTTAAGGTGGAATCCAGACAATTGCTTAAAGAAGGAGTTTTCAAAGAGGAAAGTGATTTCAATTATGAATATATGCAAACGGATTATTCTATCATTGTTTCCCAAAAAGTTGGAGGCAATAATTCGGTATACGCAGGTTATTTAATGCGAATACAAGGTAGTAAAATAATAAGCCGTAGCATTCAACAATATGTGATTGCAAAGCAGTATGGCTTTTTTCGAATGTCTCATAGATTTAGTGCAGATCAAACCTTTCAAAGGAGTGTGGATACGGAATACCGGTTGCGATACAGACTATCTTCAGAATTTCCCCTTAGAGGTCAATCGGTGGATCCAGGAGAATTTTATTTTAAGATAAATAATGAATATTTGAATTCTTTTCAGGGAAAGGATTATGATCTGGGCATTCGATTGACACCCTTTTTAGGTTATGAGTTTACAGATAGCAACAAGTTGGAATATGGGTTAGAGTACCGTGTCAATTCTTTTATAGATGATGGTTCAGATACCGATTTGTGGATTGGTATTAACTGGTTTCTGGTATTTTAGGCAACGAACTATCGGCTAAGGCTACTTTGGGTATTCCGCTGGGTATAGTATCGACATCCCTACCTCTGTAATAATTTACCAAATCCATTTGGGCTAACCACTAGACTAATTCACTAACCTTGGATAAAATTGAAGTGAACGCAGAGAACTATCGGATATCCCAAGGGTTATTTGACAAATCACTCAGGAAAAAAGTGTAAATTCAGGACTTTGGATGATGAAGATATCTCATTTCGAGACCTTTCAACAGGATATCAGGACCCTATACGAGACATCCCTTTTTACGAAATGACGATTTATCAAATTCTAACGCAGCACTACTCCTTCATTTCCAAGCGGTGTCACCCCTGCGAGGTGCGAGACAGCTTCCGACTAAATTAAATGTTATGAAGACCTATCTGTTTTTTTCTTTTTGCTTTCTCCTGGTTTTGAGCAGAATAAACTCACAAATCGAAAATGCTTCTACCCAGATTGCATGGGACACCTGGGGAGTTCCCCATATTACCGCCGAGACTACCGAAGACCTATTCTATGCCCAGGGTTGGGCGCAGATGCATAATCATGCTAATTTAATCTTGGACCTCTATGGAAGTTCCAGAGGAAGAGGGGCAGAATATTGGGGTTCGGATAAACTTCAAAATGATATCCTTATTCATACCCTCGGGTTTCCAGAATTGGCCGATGATTGGACCACCAGTCAGGACCCGGAAATCAAAATGATTTATAAATCTTTTGTTGACGGAATGAATGATTATGCGGAAGCTCATCCCGAAACCATAGAAGGTAAAAATAAAGTTGTTTTACCCATAAGCATCAAGGATTTAAACATGCATGGCATGTATGTAATTTTCACCCGTTTCATAGCAGGCAATGAATTGGGCCGGGTGCAGCAATGGCCGGATTTGGGTTCAAATGCGTATGCAATTGCTCCAAAACGATCTGCATCCGGAAATGCGATGTTGGTACAAAATCCACATTTACCGTGGTGGAGAGAATTTTTATTTTTTGAATCCCATTTAAGTCTTAAAGGTAAGAATATGTACGGAGCCACTCTAGTAGGATTCCCGGGAATAGCTATTGGATTCAACGAGCACTTAGGTTGGACTCATACCAACAACACGATCGACAATGCTGATACATATGAAGTGATATATAAGGAAAATGGCTACCTCCTGGATGGTCAACACCGGGATTTTGATAATTCATCTATCCTTATCCGGGTAAGACAGGAAGATGGTAGTTTGGTGGATCAGGAAATTCAGCTGCAAAGAACTGTGCATGGTCCTGTGGTGAAGAAAACCGGTGATAAAGCGGTGGCTTTACGTATGGTTGGATTAGACCGTCCAAATATGTTTCTACAATGGTGGCGGATGATCTCCAGCAACAATTTCACAGAATTTGAAACCGCTTTAAAAATGGCACAAATTCCCTTCTGGAATGTGATGTATGCCGACAAGCAAGGTGAAATTTTCTATTTATTTAATGGCCTGGTTCCCCAAAGGAGTTCCGGAGACTGGGCATATTGGGATAGGATCATTCCGGATGGAAGATCCGCCGATATCTGGACAGAAGTGCATCCTTATGAAGATATGCCTAAACTTAAAAATCCTAAAACCGGCTGGTTGCAAAATGCAAACGATCCACCCTGGACGAGCACCATACCCATGAGCCTGGATCCTGATGATTTTCCGGCATATATGGCACCCCGTTTTATGGATTTCAGGCCGCAAAGGGCAGCGCGTATGCTGTTGGAGGATAGCTCCATTACTTTTGATGAATTGGTGTCGTACAAGCTCTCGACACATCTGGAATTTGCTGATCGTATTTTGGACGATTTGTTTGTTGCTGTGGAAGCTTCCGGGTCCGACAAGGCTAAAGCCGCTAAAATGGTATTGGAAAATTGGGATCGTACTGCGGATGCAGATAGTAAAGGAATGGTATTGTTCTATAACTGGGCACAGAAATTTAATGTTTGGCGAGATAGCAATTATGCAGTGGGTTGGGATATGGCAAAACCGAACACGACTCCGGACGGATTCGCGAATCCGGGCCGGGCAGTAGAGCTCTTGGAAGCTGCGGCGACAGAAACTCTGGAAAAATTTGGAAAACTGGAAGTACCCTGGGGCGATTTTTACCGGATTAAGTATTACGAAAAGAACCTCCCGGCAAACGGTATCGATGGCTCTATGGGTGTGTTCCGTGTTGCATGGCCAGGTGGAGCAGATGAAGATCATATGTACGTAGGTGGTGGTGATTCCTGGGTTGGAGTCATTGAATTTGGTGATGAAGTGCGGGCCAAAGTATTGCTGAGCTATGGTAATGCCACCCAAAAAGATTCTCCTCACTTTGGTGATCAATTAGAATTATTCTCCAAAAAAGAATTGCGCGATTCCTGGTTTGCAGAAACAGAGGTTCAGGCAAATACTGCACGAATTGAAATTCTAACGGAAAATGGATTTCAGGAAAGAAAATAAGCGAAACCTGAAAAGTCTGTCACTTAAATGTGTTTCAGGGTCAAAGCAAAAGTTATTTAACAATACATCTTTATGAGATATTTATCATCAATCCTCATTGTAGTCTGGTTTTCGACATCATTCTTTGCACAGGAGAAAAGCGGTGCTGAACAATTCTGGAGCGTATTACAAAAGCATTGCGGTAATGCATATGAAGGAAGTCTGGCAGAAGGTACTATCAATGATGCCTTTGCCGGCAAAAAGCTTGTGATGCACGTACGGGCATGTGAAGATTCCACGATCCGTATTCCATTTTTTGTGGGAGATGATAAATCGCGGACCTGGGTACTACACCTGGACAGTCAGAGAATCGCTTTAAAGCACGATCACCGTCATGAAGACGGTACGGAGGATGAGGTAACTCAGTATGGCGGTACATCATCAAATCCGGGTCTGCCAACTATCCAGTTTTTTCCTGCAGATGCTTTCACCGCTGGCCTTATTCCAGCAGCTGCAACCAACGTGTGGTGGATTACTTTGAATGATGAGGAATTTTCGTATAATCTGAAACGGCTGGGATCCGACAGGATATTCTCCGTGAAATTTGATCTGACTGAAAAAGTGAACGCACCGGATGCTCCCTGGGGTTGGAAGGATTAGCATCGTTGAAACGATCAAATTACACTGATGTTTTTGGTTTAAAACAAATACCCCTCCGATTTTTGATCAGAGGGGTATCTTCGCAAATAACAATTGCTATATTGGGAACTACCTGAAGTATTCAGATAGTGTTGTATTCAATTGTGCTTATATATTTCTATTGCAATTGAAAAGTAGTCGATCCCAGAAAACCATGATCCGCATAGACTAACACATTATATATTCCGGATTCCAGATCACGATCGGCTGAAAAAGACATTTCGATATTTTGTCTGTCTTTTAATTTGGTGGTAGTTCTGTCAACTACATTTATAACGACCGGATTTACTGAGGCAACTTCCACTTCGTCACCCTGAACTACTTCCACAGGGTTTCCGTCAAATTTAGTCAACACCAGGTAAATTTCTTCATCATCCTGATATTCACGGGGCACATCATTAATGTCAAAGGAGACATTTATTCTTTCTGCCTGTCTGGCTTTGGCCGTCAGCTTGTCATTTTTCCTGGCTGCTGTAATGTTAAAATTGTTGGCGACAAAACCTGCTGGTGCCAATGAATAGAGTCTGTCGATTAAGGCTTCATTTCTTTCCGACATTTCTTTAAGCTGGCCGCTGAGAGCTGCAGTTTCTTCCTTAGACATCTGCAGATCATTCGCTATTTTTTCATTGGTTAGTGCCAATTCTTCATTTGTTTCATTGAGTGAAACAATGTCACTTTCCAATTCTTGTTTTAAGTCTTCCAGCTGACCCAATCTTTCATTAATTGCCTTATTTTCTTTTTCACTTTTATCCAGATTTTGTCTGGCAGTCCAGACTCTGGCTTTCAGATTGTCTACTTCTTTCAGTCGTTCTTCCAATGTATAGGCCAGCGTATCATTTACAATCATCTGACCCTGGTAATTGCTATCCAATACCGTTAATTCAGATTGTAATTGCATTTTTTGCTGATCAAGATCTTGAAGATTGACCGACAAATGGGAGGTTTCAGTCCTCAGATTGCTGCTCTTAATGCCGTAATAAATAGCGGCAAAGAGTGCGATAGCAAAGAGACTGCCAAGGATTAAGGCTAAGTTTTTGTACGCAGGAGTACTTGAGGTATCCTGATACCTTTCATTTCGTAATTCCATAATTGATATTTTAAGTTATACAATAAAAGAGGCTTTTCTTGATTGAAATTTTACAAGAATGTATTCGTATAACTTATAGCGGGAGAGGCGATTTAATTAGATAATATGCTGTATAACGAGATGACATTTGAAAAAGTTTTATAAGATTTTATTTTTTTTGCACTGGAATTGCAAAACAACCCCTTTTGTTTTGGCATTATGACCGGTTATTCTTGCTATTCTCCCCGGAAATACTGGTTTTTATATTCTTCAGACCATTGATTCAGTGAGTGTATATTTTATATGCAGTTAGTAGTTACTACAGGTCCGGATTTGCTTTCGCAATCCTTTCTGAGGTCAGTACAATGGGTGTCATTAGAGTTACCATGTAGTTTAGATTGCTCCAGACAAGTCACTTGGACGCAAGTTCTACTTCTTTATTTATGCTTTTGGAACCGGACAACAGGACCACATTGATGCAGGTGAGAATTGTAAATAGCGGCCAGTATCCCACAAGTTGGGGGGACGCCACAAATATCGGTATATCTGGAAATCGTTGCGAAAGTTTGGAAATCGTGTCATATTGTAGTTTTCAGGATAGATAGACTGATTCCTAAGCGGATCGAGGACGAAACCTATGATTTGGAATCGTGAAACAGCAATAGCTAATATTCTGATTTCCAGACCTGTAAAACAATCATGAATCATTTAGGCGTCACAGAATAAACAGTAAATCAAGTATTCTTTTTCCAAAAATTATTTTGTACCTTTGCGGCTTCGGAGCGAAAATGTTGAAAAAGGAATTTAAATTAAAAAAATCATGAGTCTTACAAAGAAGTTTTTAAAATCAAAGTCAGTTTGTAAAGTAACATTCAAGCTGCAACCGGAGGTGGCAAAAGATGCCGAATCTGCCGTACTGGTGGGAGATTTCAACAATTGGAATCCCAAAAAAGTGAAAATGACAAAGCTCAAAAACGGAGCTTTTACTACGACCCTGGATCTGGAAACCGGACAATCTTATGCTTACAGATACATGCTTGATGGAAGTATCTGGGTTAATGATGATGCAGCTGACAAGTATGTGCCATCTGGCCTTGGTGTGGAAGAAAACTGTGTTGTAGAACTTTGAAGAATTAGGGTTTGACGGTTAGTCGCTATTAGTTTGAATGAAGTACAGCTAATATCAATAAGCTGAAAGCTGGAACAACAACTTTGTTCCAGCTTTATTTTTATTTGATTATCCGATGGAAGTTTACGGTTCCTGTTTAGTAGGGCTTTAAAAGACTATTGGGTATATCTACGGTC
>JBGTCB010001099.1:0-2918 GCA_041748995.1 Saprospiraceae bacterium
CCGATGGTATCAGATGTCGAAATGAGTGGGGTCGTCATGACAAAGGTTTTAGATGATGGATCGCCCTACTATGTAATTAATTACGATGATAGTAGCGGATTTACTGATACAGTTACAAAAGGGAATGCTATAAACAAAACGGTATATATATATAATGGAGTAGATGAGTCAGATTTTGATTCTCCATATCTATTAAAAGTCTTCCGACTTGCTCGCCGCCTTCAGGATTTGTTTCCTTCGACGCCACTTGATATAGAATTTGCAGTTGATAAACATTTGAATGATCACTTATTGCAAGTTCGCAAGATAACAACTGGACGTACCTGGAAAATAGGTGTGAGTGAAAAGGTGTCAGGAAGAATGATTTATTTACGAGACTACCTTAATGAAATAATGGCACCGAGACCTCATCTATTTGGAACACATACTGTGCTGGGATTTATGCCGGATTGGAATCCAGCCGAGATGATTGGTGTAGTTCCACGTCCATTATCAATGTCTTTATACCGTGAACTTATAACTAAGAAGAGCTGGAGAATTGCAAGAGAACGGATGGGATATCGTAAAATGCCAAATGTTGAGCTTATGATATCGCTCTTTGGAAGGGTTTACATTGATGTCAGAAATAGTATAAATTCGTTTTTGCCAGCTGGTCTTGAAGAAGTAATCGCAATCAAATTGGTTAATGCATATATATCAAGGTTAAGTCAGTTTCCTCATTTGCATGATAAATTGGAGTTTGAGGTTGTTCATACAGCATATGACTTTGATTTCGATAAGAATTTTCGAAAGAGATATCCAGACTTATTGACACATGAAGAATTTCTAAGATATAAGGGTTTACTTCGAAATTTGACTAAGGATGCTATATCAGATAATTATGATTCTAGCATAAATCGAGCATACCGGGATATTGAAAAATTGAGAGTTGGGCAAGAACAAGAGCTGCGGTATATAGAAGGAACTTCCTTTGCATTGGCAGATAAAATTAATACCTTGATGGAAGAATGTATTCAACTAGGTACAATTCCCTTCGCCATTTTGGCTCGGCATGCCTTTATTGCAGAAGCGATTCTTAGGTCGTGCGTTTCTAATGATGTCTTTCCTGAATCCAGGCTGACTTTATTCCGGAAAAGTATAGTAACAGTAGCAGGTGAGATGAGTCAGGAATTTCAGAAGGTTTTGCTGGGAGAGAGTACAAAAGAAGAATACTTACATAGGTATGGGCATTTAAGACCTAATAGTTACGATATACTGTCACCAAACTATAAAAATAAATCTGATCTATTTTCTGGCGTAAGCACAGTTAAAAAAATTGAAGCCCATTGTTTTGATCTGCTGGAGGAAGAAAAAAGACGGTTAAACATCCTGTTGGGTGAGCATGGTTTGGATGGCATCACATCTTCTAACCTACTAGCATATGCTAGAAAGGCTATTATTGGTAGGGAGTATGCAAAATTTATCTTTACGAGACATCTTTCAGCAATTCTAGAAGAAGTTGCACAGTGGGGATCACTCAATGGATTTTCAAGGACAGAAATGTCGATGTTGACAATTAATGATGTTCTTAGTATCTTATTTTCACCATTGACAGATGGTGTGAAGGCATATTATCAGGAAAAAATAAATATTGCAATGAATGATTTCGATATTGCAAGATCATTTAAATTAAGCTATTTAATTAGATCCCTTCGTGACATTCATATTGTACCGATGCAGCGTAATGTCCCTAACTTCATTGGCAATAAAAGAGTTGAGTCGGAGATAGTATTTTTGACACCTTATATGAGAGAATTTCCGACACTTGACAATAAGATTGTTTGCATTGAGAGTGCTGATCCGGGTTATGATTGGATCTTCACCAGAAATATTGTTGGATTAGTGACTAAATATGGGGGTACCAATAGCCATATGGCTATTCGAAGCGCAGAATATGGAATACCAGCTGCAATTGGATGTGGTGAGCAGCCATTCGAGCGAATTATAACTTCGAGATGGTGTTTGCTCGATTGTCAAACTAATAAGCTCGAACCTATAGATGCAGTCCATGAATGAATTAAAGTTTGGAATATCCATGAGAGTGACTAGTGCCTTAACGTATGAGGAGACGAGGGACACAATCTCAAGGGATTGGTCAAGATATATGCTAAGAACCTTTCCAGATGCTAACTTTCTTTTTGTCCCGAATATCGGAGAGCAATCCATAAATTATGTAAGGAGATGGGATATTAATGTTTTGATTTTAAGCGGTGGCGATGATATTGGTGTCTATTTGGACAGAGATAATACTGAAAGGTTACTTTTGAGATATGCACTAGGTGCTCAGATTCCAATCATTGCAATATGCCGAGGCATGCAGCTGGTTCATGACGAATTTGGCGGAAAAATAATAATTGGAAACGATGGTTTTGTTGAAAAACATAGATCCAAACGACACAATATTGGGATGGATGGAGACATCTATAATGTTAATTCATACCATAGCAACAGGATTGACCTAGATTCCTTGAATCCCAATTTTGATATATATGCCCGATGTATTGAAGACAATAGTATTGAAGGATTTCGCTCAAAATTTGTTCTTGCAATGATGTGGCATCCGGAAAGAGAATCGCAATCTATTCATTGGAATGATTGCATCATAAATAATTTTTTACATGAATCATAGGGCTATAATCCTGGCAGCAGGTCGAGGATCCCGGATGGGAGCAGAGACTTCAGATAAACCTAAATGTCTCACCGTTTTATCTGAGAGAACGCTTTTAGAATGGCAATTGAAGGCCCTTGGAGATGCCGGGATTTCCGACATTTCTATTGTGACAGGATATAGAGCAGAAATGCTTGAAGGCCAATTTAATACCTACCATAATCCAAATTGGAATCATACAAATATGGTTGCCTCACTATTTTGTGCTTCT
>JBGTCB010001100.1:0-1871 GCA_041748995.1 Saprospiraceae bacterium
CGGATAAGCGATTGCAAAAACACAGATACCGGATAGTCGGACTTCTTCCTCAGGAATATCCGGGTTACCCAACAGGCAGGTGATTCTGGCCTGAATCTTTTTCGTTTTTTGTCCCATTTCGTTTTCTTCAAAATCAGAAACATCCAGTATTTCAAAAGAGGCATCCCGGGGTTGTCTATAACCACCGGAGCGAAGGGTAGTGCCCTGCTCATCGGTATACTCGATTATAACCCTGCCGAGTTGAAGCAAATCGGTCGACGGTCGTGGATGTCTGGTATAGGTAAAACTAGTTTCACAATAGCGGTCATTCGAAGTGCCCGGTGTAAAACCCAGAGTATATTCGCTTTCACAATTTTCACTATCAATCACTTTTACACTGATCTCCTTCATAGTATTCACCAGGACCGGATCCAGCATAACCATCGAATCCCGTGCACCGGTTGACCACTGATATTTAAAAGGGGGTCTGCCTGTAGTTCGTACTACTGCTTTTCTATTTTCAATCTTGATGACACTGCTACATCCACCGGTTGATAGATTGATGGTCTGTTGCTGCCTACTGGCACAGGCTTGCTGATTTGTCCGGATAGAAACTGGATAATCAAGATCAACTTTTACCACATGCTCGATTTGCTCCCGGTTGCGAATCTCCTTATCTGCAATTCTCCAGATCAGAGCTGCACTTGCCATGGGTGATTGTCGTGCTTTTAATTTCACCACAGCACTATCTCTTTCAACCGTCCAGGCAAATTCATAATGATCTTTTTTCAGAAAATTATTGACGTTAAAAGAGGAATTGCTGTAAATCAGATGATTGCGAAGTATAATCTTCAGACTATTATTGCATGCTCTGCCGGTGCAGTCTTCCGGTCGAAAAAATCCAATTAAATCCAGTGTACCTCTTCCGGGATCAATCTGATAACTTGCATCCATGACATAATTTTCCTTTCCGGCCGCAGCATTAATCTTCATGTTACCTAAATCCAGATCCGTATAAAAAACCGGCTCTATGGGTCCGACATCTACCGGATCCGGTACATCAACTTTATCACAACTAAAGCCGATCAGAATAATAATCAGGTACTTAATATATTTTAAAGTATTCATGCTCATTTCAAATAATAAATTGCCTGCCATCCCAGATACCATTTCGAATTTGTTACCTGATTTTTCTGATTTGGTAATCCCGGATAAATTTTTGATGGATTATAAAAAAAGTTCAATCCGGTTGTCAGGCGGTTATTAATTGTGTTTCGATAACCCAGGAAGACGTTTGATGACAATTGTCGCATTTCATCAGTCTCGATCCAACCGGAATTCAAATTAAATAAACCGGATACGACCTGATCATCGATATTCAGCGCCTGCAATTGACCATGCGCACCAAGGAGAAGATCAATTGAAATTCCAGCTTCAAAAATATGACGGCCAAATTCACCTGCGAGATAAACCGGAACACTGACAAATTGTAGATTGTTGGCTTTTAATCCATAAGTGGTGTTGGAAGCACTGAACCCAAAGGTAGTTACCTGCTCAAACTTGGAAAACCCTCCTTCTCCGGTACGTAATTGCAACGAAGGTCTCGCACCAACAAACCAGTTAGGTTTAAGATATTGTTCATAAACAAAACCCAGGGTGAGCCCCTGCACAGGAACCGAGTTGGAATGAGCGGGATTGATCAATAAAGTTCCTGACCACCCGATTCTCCGTCTGACGATCTTTCCCTCCCGGAACAAAGGCAAAGTCTCTCCCGGTTGCAGAAAATATTCATTGCTTAGATGGAAGTCGACAGTTGCGATTGAGTTCAATGAATCCTCCGGGTTCCGCACCGTCACAATCAATGGTTTCGTTCCTTCCTTCGTATGTTCTAT
>JBGTCB010001101.1:0-2966 GCA_041748995.1 Saprospiraceae bacterium
GGCATGCAAAATCCAACCTTTCGGGTTATTCCCGGGAAAGTAGACATAGAGGGAGTCCTCGAAGTTGCTATTCTGACTAATGGTTCGGATGCACGAAAAAAGACAGAAATATCTCCAATCCACAATGCGGTACAAAAAGTGATGCTGTTAGGTCCTAAGTCCTATTTTCTTAAGGATTCTCCTTCCATAGACAGCCGACAATATGGATTTATTGCCCAGGATCTTGAAACCATTTTGCCGGAAATCGTATATGATAATGCTGATGAAATGAAATCCGTCAATTATATTCAGTTGATACCCTGGTTGACCGCTGCGCTCCAGGAACAACAAAAAATGATCGAGAAGCTTGAAGAGAGGGTAGCTGAGTTGGTCATCAAGACCGGAATGTAAATCGTTGAATCAGCGACAAATCTGTGGCCAGTGATATTCATGTGGATAATGGTCACATAATGGAATGAACCCTATCTCAATTTGGTTCTTCGTCGACTATTCATTATACGTAGTGGACGAAGTGTCTCCACCCCTGCCCGATGAATTAGAAATTATAGCTAACAGAAACTTTGAAAATTTTATGTGGAAGCTGAAAGTATTTTACGAACAAAGAGATATCATGGATAACTATCATAAATTTACTAATCTTTCGTCGATCTATAAGACTTTGACAATATATTATCATACGATTAATTATAGTTAATATTTTGGCTAACATGATAAGTTAACTAAGTTAACTGTTGTCCTTTTTAAAATATTTCTAACAAATTTTTCACATTGATTTCAGGCATTTGCTCAATGAGACATCTCACCTTTCTAGTATTTTCATTACCTAAAACGGGTGTTGCTTCTCTAAAATATTTTTTCACAACTTCCTCTTCTCTGCCAGCACTCCCGCAGAAACCTGGGGGGATATCACATGAACTCTCAAATCGTTTTCCATTTACCATATTTACAATTACTTTACCCCCAATAGCATGGCACATTTTACTAAGATCGCCCTCATGGGATCGGTAATTCTTCTTTCCGCCTTTAAGAAATGGCAGGTTAGCCCGATAGGTACGCCAAAATCTTTTCAAAATATAATTCTGGTCTTCATAGGGGAGTTTCATCAGATGTGGAATATCTCTAATCTGAAATAAAGGTCGGCTGCCAAAAGCTTTTTTAAAGTTATCCAAAACTTCTCCAGCAGCACCGAAACTGAATAGTCCTGGTTTACCGGCTCCTACCAACCCCTTATCAATACCCTTTATCATATTAATGGTCAGCTGCCAGTCGTGCGTAAGTGTAATCTTTGCAAGCATTTTTTTAATTTCTGGGATACGTTTCTCAAAGATGCCATTTTCATAAAAATCACCTGTAAGATCTCCATATAACAAAGCTGCTGCAACACTACGACAGGTAGAAAAATGTGTATTGACTGGTGTAATATCAGAGCCAGTATGTGGTTTTGAGAATTTTTCCATAATTATTGTTAAGAGTGGACAGGTGATATCAACCTTTTCAATGTCAAAGGGATTAAAACCAACAGATTGTCTGATTTGAAGCGCAGCACTAACTGGTCCCTGCGCGTAAGCACAAGAGGCATAGATTTTGAAAGACAATGCCAGTGCAACCCAACTCTTACCCAAATGCTCCCAGATCACCGGTATTTTCTTCTGATAACTGAAGTAGGTGAAAAATCCCACCGGATGTTCTATGATGTCAATCGCTCCATCGAGACCTTCTTTTGCCAAAAAAGCAGCTCGGATGCCTTCAACCGTAGAGGCACTTGTAGAAATTACTTTTGTATCTGGTGAAAAACTGGCTGGGTAGAGTGGAAACTCAGGCATTGAAAGGGCGATGGCTATCGATTGAGTGAGGGTTATTCGATCGAAACCAAGGAGTTTTCCTGTTACCACTGCGGCAGCAGTCCGATGGATAAAACTGCGCATATGACCTTGTTGAGGTCCATTTGCTAAATAGGCACCCAATCTCCCACCAACCTCCTGAGCCGCAATTAGTGCCAATAAAAAGTCCCGACCATTACTATTGAGTAATTCCCCCACAGACAATGATGCCGAAAGAGCAGATTGTCCCAAATGCCCCATAAACGCAAAATTATCTAGTTCGAGCGTATTGATCATGGCAGAATGAAAATATACTGTCTGAAAAAGGGACCATTTATTTCCATTGGGCAATACTGTACAGGGCCCACCAACCTCCCAATTATTCAAGGAAGCGAAAATGCGAATTCCCGAGGTTGACCTTGAACCGGCGCAGATTGCAGAAATTCCATCCAAAACCTGTAATTTCGCGAGAGAAATAACTTCGGGAGGAATGTCTTCGAATCGCAGGTTGCAAATCCAATCGCTTGCCACTTCGATTTGAGTTTTGAGCTGGGTGTTCATCACCTATTTTTTAATTTCATAGGCTGCAGCTTTTGCGTACACAAAGGATCGATCATTTGCTAGCAACTCCCGGCTCAAATTTTCATCCTTTATTATCAAATTAGATAGACTAGCCGGAACATCACGAGGTATCATCAAGTTGCGGAAACAGATCCTGGAGCCAGCTCTACCTACCCGATGGACTTCCCGGAAAAGCTTTTCCGTATCCTCCAGACTCATAAGCTCACAAATGTTGGACAAAGCGAAACAATCCAAAAAATCATTTGATTGACTGGCTAACCAATACTTTGCGTCCTGATTAACAAGTCGAATTCTATCCAATCGCTGCCGTATTGTGGTGAAATTTTTGGAAAGCAAATATTCCGGCACATTGTCCAGATCGTTATATCTTCCCAGCAGGTACATAGAAGCAAAATAATTTCCACTTAGAGGAATATCTCTGAGAGCTTTTCGCAACCTATTGTAGAAACTTTCAGCAAAGGAAGATGAGCCATCATCAAAATGAAAATAATCTCCTTTTAAACCTCGTTTCGCCAGTACATGCTTATTAAAAAATAAGCTAAAAACAAAGCGCATTTGACGGGA
>JBGTCB010001102.1:0-3535 GCA_041748995.1 Saprospiraceae bacterium
GGACAGGATCATCAAATTTATCCTGATGAAGCTGCTCAAGATAGGGTAGTTCTTCTATGCAGGGTTTACACCAGGTTGCCCAAAAATTCACCACATAAATCGTGTCGTTGTTTTTTTGGAGGTAGGGTTTTAATCCTTCAAAATTCACCACAGGAAGTTTATCTGACTGGGCGGTGGAGTGGACAGATAAAATCAGCAGTAGGAATAAAAAGTAGTTTCTGATCATTAGCAGCATTTAGGCTGACTACCAATGATAACGAACAAACGATCAGTTTAATTTATAGGGTACTCCGATTTTCTCCAATTCCTTCAGCAACCTGGTGTCTACACGTACTTTTTTCTTTTCTGCAAGAAAGTGAATCTGAAGGTCTTCATCAAATACGACCATACGCAGATAATGCCTGCCTTTGTTTTCGGTGCATAGCTTCTCCAGAGATTTCTCAAACTCAGAAGTAATCTGTCGCAATGGAATCTTAAGGGTTATGGACTTCGTAAGTTCGTCTCCCAGAGTGGCAAGCAATCTGACCGATTGCGGATCAAAAAATAATTCATCAGATTGATACCGGCTCTTAAAAACCCCGTCTACATAGATCACCTGGCCTACCTCGATCAGACCCCGGTACTTCATATACATATCCTGACTAAGGTATAATTCAATTGAACCATTGTAATCCTGCAAAGTAAAACGGCAATATCCATTACCTCTCTGATTGACACCATGCATTGCCTGAGTGATAATGCCGGCTACTTTCAGCTGCCGGCCGATAGCTTGTACCCGGTCAAAATGGATAAGCTCGCAATTGATATAATTATCCAGTTCGAGCTTATATGAGTCCAGGGGATGCCCGCTTACATAGATACCGATGATCTCCTTTTCTTTCGATAACTGATCCATCATGGACCAGGGATCCGCTTCTGGTACGGGAGGCTCAGGGATCAATACCTCATCCGTACCCCCAAAGAGACTGATCGAATTTTCCTCTTTTTGTTGCTGATATGCATTGCCGTACCGGAGAGCATGCTCGACAAAAGTCTCATACTTGTCAGAGGGAGCAAAATAGCGGGAGCGAGCATATTCGGAGAAACAATCTAAAGCTCCTCCCATGATCATATTTTCAAAGCTTTTCTTATTCAAGACCCGGAGATTACATCGACGCATCATATCGAGAAATGACTGGAACGGTCCGTTTGCCTCCCTTTCCCTGATCAGCTCTTCAACTGCTCCTTCACCAACGTTTTTCATAGCTGAAAGTCCGATTCGTATCTGGCCCAGGGAATTCACAATGAAATTGATCCCACTTTCATTGACATCAGGCAGCAATACGCTAAGAGAGAGTGCTTTACATTCGCGAAGGAAGAAATTAACCTTGGTAATATCACTTTTATTATGCGTCAGCACCGAAGCCATAAACTCCGCCTGGTAGTGTGCTTTTAAGTAAGCAGTCTGGAAGGCTACAAACGCATAACATGTACTATGTGATTTATTAAAAGCATAAGATGCAAAAGCCTGCCAGTCATGCCAGATTTTATCTACTGCTTCTTTTGGATGACCGTTTGTCAGACAACCTTCGAGGAAAATCGGATAAAGTTCATCAATAATCTCTTTTTTCTTCTTACCCATCCCCTTTCTCAATGCATCTGCCTGCCCCTTCGAAAAACCGGCAAGTTTCTGTGAAAGCAGCATGACCTGTTCCTGATAAACAGTGATACCGTAAGTTTCTGAGAGAATTTCTTCCATCACCGGGAGATCATATGCTATGGTCTCTTTACCGTGTTTCCGGGCTATAAAATTGGGAATGTATTGCAGAGGACCTGGTCGATACAAGGCATTCATCGCGATCAAATCCTCAACCTTATTGGGTTTAAGGTTTTTCAAATGTTTTTGCATACCAGGAGACTCATATTGAAAGATCGCAATCGTATCTCCTCGCTGAAATAGTTCGAAAGTCTTCTGATCATCCAAAGGGACATCATCCAGATCCAGGTCAATCTTGTGCCGTTCTTTGACCAGCAGTACAGCATCCTTAATAATACTCAAGGTCTTCAAACCCAGAAAATCCATCTTAAGGAGACCGGCTGACTCTACTACACTGTTGTCAAACTGGGTCACAAGCAGATCAGTATCTTTCACAATTGCTACCGGAATATATTCACTGATGTCACCGGGAGTAATAATCACTCCACAAGCGTGCAATCCGGTATTACGGATATTACCTTCCAGTTCTTTAGCCGTGCGAAGAGTAAGCCCTATGAGATCGTCCTGTTTAGACATGTTAATAATCTTCTCCGCTCTTTCGACATCATCTGAATTCAATGAATCTTTGAATGCTTTCTCCAGGCCTCCTGAATGCAGTACCTGCTGCAGACTGACCCCCAGTTGGAGTGGAAAAGATTTTGAGATTTTATCCACCTCCTTCAGGTCTAGATTAAGTACCCGACCGACGTCTCGAATAGACATTTTTGCTGCCATGGAGCCATAGGTAATAATCTGAGCGACCTGATTGCGTCCATATTTTTCTACGACATAATCGATTACTTTAGAGCGTCCTTCATCGTCGAAATCAATATCAATATCCGGCATAGAGACCCTCTCGGGATTAAGAAAACGCTCGAACAGCAAATCGTACTTGATGGGGTCTATACTGGTGATTCCCAGGCAGTAAGCTACAGCGGATCCAGCTGCAGACCCCCTCCCGGGACCGACGCTGACTCCCATTTTCCGCGCAGTAGAAGTAAGATCCTGCACAATCAGGAAATAACCGGGATAACCGGATTGCCGGATGACTTCCAATTCAAAATTTAGTCGCTCAGCAACCGTAGAATCTATACTTCCATATTTTCTTGCAGCTCCCTCAAAGGTCAAATGGCGAAGATAATCGTCCTGACTGATAAAGCCTGTTGGAAGGGGAAACGCAGGAAGCAGTACATCACGTTTGAGGTTAAGTGGTTGAATTTTGTCAAATATCTCCAGCGTATTGTCTAGAGATTCAGGCAAATCTTTAAAAAGATGTGCCATTTCATTTTTTGTCTTAAAGTAATAATCCGAGCTACTAAATTTGAAACGCTCAGTATCTTCCAGTTTACTGCCCGTATTAATACATAAGAGAATATCATGAGGTTTCCAGCCATCTTCCTCTACATAATGCGCATCATTGGTGGCTATGGTTTTGATCTTGTATTTTTTGGCAAACCCGAGTAATACCTGGTTAATGTCCTCCTGACTTAGACCCCGGCCATCAATATTTTCAAGACCCCGGTGCCGTTGCAGTTCAATGTAATAGTCTTCACCAAAGAGATCGACCCACCACTTAAGCTTTCGTTCAGCCTTTTCCAAATCTCCACTGAGTATGGTTGAGGGTATTTCGGCAGCCAGACAACAGCTGGTGGCAATGAGGCCTTCATGATACTTTACCAACAATTCCTTGTCTATCCGGGGATATTCACCATAGAGGCCTTCAATAAAGCCCAGCGAACACAACTTGGACAAATTGCGGTATCCCAGCTCATCCTTTGCCAGTAAAAGCTGATGATGTCG
>JBGTCB010001103.1:0-14078 GCA_041748995.1 Saprospiraceae bacterium
CGATCTGTTTCCGGTGAATTTCCCACCCATTTGGCCCATTCTTCATTCGTTGTTTTATCCGAACATTGCGGCACCAATACATAACAGGGATATTTTGCCTGCATATTAGGACCAATAAGGGATAGATGGTTCATAAAAAGACCGGTGTTTCCGTAGATCTTTTTTCCATTGTCCGTGCCCCGGTCTCCTCTTCCGTGCAGGAAAACAACCAATGGGATTTTACCCCGAAATTTGGATGGTGGAGTAAACAAACGATAAGGTAATTCTAATCCGTTGGGAGCAGAAAATGTATTCCTTACCAGCACGCTATCAACGTGACTTTCGATCCATTGCAGCGTCTCCTCATCAGTTAATTTTTGAGCGACTGGGATTTTTTTGCTGGTATTGCATCCTATTAAAAGGAAAAAAATAAGGGGGAAAGTAAGTCTGTACATTGTCATATAAATATCTTAGGAATTGAATTGCTGCAAAGGGCACCTCTATTTACCTCTGAATGAGTAAAAATTCAATAAAATGCAAGCCAGACAAGGCTGGAGGAAGGAAGAGGCCGTAGCTATCTGACTGACGATCAACGAAGTATGGCGCTGCATATTATTGAATAGATTTTCGAAGAAAATTGTTTTTACCATGAACGGGGTTAATAGAGGTGCCCTAAAGTAGGAATATTAATATAAAATTGATCAGGTTGAAGCAAATGGTAGTGATTTCACCTGGTATGTGTCCTCCGGTATTGAAGATACAACGCTATGACGGTTGCCAGCAACAAGCCAACGACCGCTGTGGCGTCGACGAGGTCAGCGGGAATATTGAGACCGGTGATGGTATCAAGCAAATATTTAAGATATGATGCCGGCAGACCAGTTTTACCGAGACGTTGCAATACCTGCCAGTGCCAGTCGGTCAAAGGGCAATAACCGAAGCCATACCAAAAACCCAGAATGATCCAGGATGCCCAGGTGATACCTATGCTAATGAGATGAAAGCGTCGTGCCCGCGACCATAGCCAGCCGAAACAATTGAAGCTGATCAATGCAATATGAAAGACAAAGAAGAAAATATTAAGCGCAGAGAGCATGGACCAATACAGGATTCTTATAGTTTCGAAAATAATAGCATTATAAAATTAACAAAAAGCCTTATTTAGAAATGGCAGGCGATTTTAATTTCGGAAAAACTGCTTCGAAGAATTAACTTTGACGGGTTGAAATAATATGACGTTAAATGTACTCCAGTGCAAATCCAGGATGAAACTTACTTCTACTTATCGTTTAAAAAAATGAAAATTATTTATTTACTATTGATTAGTACGATGGTACATGCCCAAAATAATGATATAATCTCCGGGGTCTGGCATTGGTCGGAATTACCGGTTAAATTAAGTGCAGAAAGAGAATCCAGAAAGATCTTTGAAGGCACTTCGCCCCACTTTGAGTTTCTGGAAATTCATGCCACGACCCAAATAAAAGGCGCTACTCCGGCTCCACCCCATGCCCAAACCGACATCGAAGAAGTGATCATTGTGAAAGAAGGTACCATGAAGTTTACGATGGATGATGAAGAGGCCATTTTAGGTCCGGGAAGTGTTATACTGATACCACCTCGGGCCATGCAGTCGTTGCAAAATATTGGAGATGGAGCGCTAACCTATTACGTCATGATGTTTCGATCCAGAAAACCGATGAACATTGCAAGAGGAGAAGCTGCCGGAGGTCACCTGTTTATTAATGCAGATTCTCTTGAGTTCCAGCCCAATGCAAAAGGCGGAAGGATTCCTTTTTTTAACCGGCCCACGGCGATGTGTGAACAATTTCAGATGCATGTGACCCATCTTGACCGTAAAGGACCTAGCATTGATCCACACACCCATATTGATTCGGAGATATTTCTGGTGATCGAAGGAGAAACTGAGCTGTCTATAGATGGTAAAAAACATCCTGGTTCCGTGGGTGACCTTTACTTTGTGAAATCTAATGATCTACACGGGATGAGTAATGCATCCGATAAGCCTTGTCGCTTTTTTGCATTTAAATGGAGATAGCCTTGTTTCTGGATAAATTTGAAGTGGATTATGATGAACAATACATTTTTCATGAGCCGGAATAGGTATCATGCCTACGGCATTTGTTTGAGGGTTTTTTTGTCGGATTACCGATATTACATGCCTACGGCATTTCTAGTGTCATGTCAACGTTCAAATGACGGGTAAGGTGATGTAGATTTTGAGTTAGGTCAAGAGGCAAAAAATGAGCATAGCAATAGCTACATGAGTTTTTTGCAACACAGAGATACATCAAAAAGATACCCCGGATTACCCGTTGGTTTAGGCTTGACTTGACACTAGTTATTTCTCCCCTGAAAAGTATTGGGATTGGGATTGAAGCATTAATATGAATCCCGTGAGGATGAAATATCGGTAATAAACAAATCTCAGAAAACAAAAGAATCCCGTAGGGATGGAAAATATGGCAAACACCTACACCTATGTCAGGACGCAAAAAATGAGCAGAGCAAAAGCTAGGTGAGTTTTTAGTAACACAGAGATACCTCAAAAGATACTCTGGATTACTCGTTGGTTTTGGCTTGACTTGACACTAGTTATTTCTCCCCTGAAAAGTATTGGGATTGAAGCATTAATATGAATCCCGTAGGGATGAAATATCGGTAATAAACAAATCTTAGAAAACAAAAGAATCCCGTAGGGATGGAACATATGGCAAACACCTATACCTAGGTCAAGATGCAAAAAATGAGCATAGCAATAGCTACGTGAGTTTTTTGCAACACAGAGATACCTCAAAAGATACCCCAGATTACCCGTTGGTTTGGATCCGGTTAGAGTAACCTCTCGCAAGTTTTTCATATCTGTCTAAGAACATCAAATTGGTCAATACAATTTTGCCTCTCCCGGTAGTCATGTGAGCAGTGGACCAATCTTATACCAAATCTTAGCAAATGATAATCATGGACGTAGCCTGAGAAGCGATAATTTTTCAAAGCGTACCTGAAAATTCGTGCTCATAAACATAATATTACCTATCATTAACAAGTGAAAACTGATTTTTTCTCATGAGCAGATCGACATTATTACTTCCTTTATTAATACCGGTCATGTTGTGGGGGCAAGGTCCTGCAGTCTCCGGAGAACTTGCGGGTGCAAAGCAATTCATACTCTTCGATGTCGAATTTACCTACACCAAGGAGGATGCTGACAATTCAAAGCCCAGTAAATCGCACTTTTATGTAAAGGGTGATATGTTAAATACCAAACGTCCAACCGACTGGACCTCCCCGGTGGATTATCGTCATGGTACGGTGCATCTCCGGTTCGAAGTCCTGGAAAAACCATCCGGACAGGCACCCACCACCTGGAGTTTGTGTTACATTCCTAACAAGGGGCAGGGAAATGGTTATGGCTGCGCCAGTAGTGGTCTATATCTTGATGAAGGAGTTTTTGAGAAGGACATTGACATGACCTCATTCTGGGAGAATGAATCGATCATCTGGTCGGAAGGTATTAAACAGATGGACCTCGTGATCAAGGATGACAGTGGAGGCCAGGGCCATGCGCACAGACGGGAAGATCACGAACTTTTTTTCCCGACCAAAGTTCGGATTACGATGGTGCAGGTGGCAGCCGGTGAAACCTATGATCCGGATATGCTACCAGAAGTAGCAATCTTTCGGGCGGACTAAAGGATTCACTTCCTGTTCCGGATGGTAGGAGAATAAACTCCGGCTCTTTAACAATCTCTTTAACAATAGAGTATTAAAAGTAAATTATTAAATTGGCAGTCATGTCTGGATTCCATTTTCCAAAAGCAACCCGTCCATTAGAATATGTGGCCTTCTTTAGTTTCGAAATGCCAACCGGAGAAGGTCCGGCCTTTGTTTTCATGGCAGTAGATGCTTATAGTGGATTTGCTTTCCATCTTGGCGTTGCAAGGGATGACAGTCCGGAGCAAATTTTAAAGTGCATCTATTTATTGACAGAGCATGAAAATTTTGTCATGGAAATGCATAAGGGTTTCACATTGGTGTTTGAAAAATACCAGGAATTGGAAACGGGAATCACTGCGATTATCAGTCCCCTTAAAGGCAAAGTAATATTCGATCAACCTTTTTGTAACTACCTGGCGATACCGGTTATGCGAGGTCTCAGCGAATTTCTTTCTAAAAAGTAATTTGTGAAAATCTTAAACACTACACGTTAGCCTGGTGCAGTCGATAATTTATTTTAGTCTTTTCATGGGGAAGGTCAGTTTCTTTTCCATTCCATTATTAATACCTGAGATCTCAGCGACGAGAGAATCTGGATTGACTCTGGTGTATGTAATTATTTGGGGAAAATCGTGTTCTGGATTTTCAAAGACTAATTGATTTTCCGAAATTGATTTCGCAGTAAAGCGAACCGGAAGACCATCATTCTGATTCTCTACAGTAGGAATATAGAAAAGGCTGTCCTGATCCTCAATCAATGATATTGTTTCAAAGACAGTGGTATCTTTTTCCTTTAAGACATAACTCTTTCCGGAAAATTTGCGATCGCTTACCTTTTTCCAGGTTTCATAAATACTTCCCCGTGGTGTTTTATTTTCCCAGGTTCCAATCAGCCATTCAGCTTTTTTAATTTGATCCATACTAAGATCTATCCCGCTATAGAAAGCAAGGCTCAGAATCAGGGCAAGTGGTAGATTTACTTTTCTTATCAAAATGTAGCTCCTTGAATGAACAACAATTATAATCATGATATCAATCACCATTATCCAAAATAATGATGAACTACAAAAAAATGGTTCTCAATATCAGTTGGCTAACTAACGTGAGTCGCCTGACAATTAACGAAACCTCATGTTTATTTGGTATTAAAAGACCCTTGAGTCTGGTTCTGGTTCAAATGCATTTAATCAGGGTACTTAGCTCATTTGATGTTTGAAAGGTTTCGTAGTTCATTAGTTTCATAGTTTGTGTGGTGATTGCCTTGAGTTGAATAACAATATTAATAAGTAAATTACCCGGAAATGGATATTGAGTTGAATAATATTTCTTCAAAAACAGAAATCATAGCCCTTGTCATTGGTACGCAGGATGCAACTCCTCTACAATTCTGGGTGGCCGTTGATCCCGGGCACTACCTGCAGTTGGATGATGTTGTTGCCGTGGAGCGTGACCTGCCGGATGGCCGAAAGGTGAAACTGTACGGTATGGTCACCGAGGTGAAAGCCCGGCACGAAGGTGCTCGCTTTGACACGGATGTGTTTCTTATCAAGGAGGGAATTTTGCCTGCCGAAGTGAGTCAGACTGCTCAGATTACCACTACCCGCTTTGAACCAGAGATTTTTGTTCCACCTCTTCCCGGACAACCAGTATTCAAGGCTACAGATGAAGTGCGAAATATCGCGCTCTATTTTGATCAGATGGAGTTCAAACTTCCCATTGGTTTAACCCGTGATAAAGAACAACTCTATTTAAATCTGGAATTTCTCAACGGAAGCCGGGGAGCACATGTCAATATCAGTGGTATTTCGGGGGTAGCTACCAAAACCACCTATGCTACTTTTTTACTGTACAGTCTATTTAATTGCGGCATACTTGGTAAGGAAGCGATCAATACTCATGTACTGATTTTTAATGTAAAAGGGGAAGATCTGCTATTCCTGGATAAGAAGAATGTCAAATTGACTGAAGAGCAGCGAGACAATTATCTAACCCTGGGACTGGAACCCGGTCCGTTTCGAAGCGTCGAATTTTGGGCACCACCACGCCGGGGTGACCTCAACGCTACACCTGATGTAACGTCCAGATACGAAGGAGTGAAATCCTTTTTTTGGACGATTGCCGAATTTTGCCGGCAGGATTTGCTGGCTTTTCTCTTTGCCGATGCTGAGGATGACCGGCAGATGTATACCGTGGTGATCTATAATGTGATGGCTAAACTGAGGGAAGCACCGGTTTTGCCTGAAGGAGGTATCCGCATCGATAGTCAGAGCATTCTGACTTTTCAGGAATTGGTTGATACCATTGTAGATCGGTTGCAAGACGAGGCGACGATGCGAGACTGGGCAGGAACCGCAATCAATCAGGGCACGATCAATGCCTTTATCCGTAGGCTGTATGCCTCGGTACCGCATGTTAGTAATCTGATCCGGGGTGACATTCCCGATGCTACCAGGCATCAGATTGCCTTGCAAAAGCAGGTCACCGTGATCGATATTCATAATCTCAATGACCGGGCTAAGCGATTTGTAGTAGGGGTGACCCTGCGGCGGGTATTTACTGAAAAGGAACGAACCGGTTCGCAAAAACCGCTACATTTTGTCGTACTGGATGAATTGAATAAGTACGCGCCACGGGAGGGCTCCAGTCCGATCAAAGAGATTTTGGTAGACATCTCTGAAAGAGGAAGATCACTTGGCATCATTCTGATCGGAGCGCAACAGACTGCCAGTGAAATCGAAAGAAGAATCGTTGCCAATTCTTCAATCCGCATTGTTGGCAGACTGGATGCCGCCGAAGCCGGTCGTAGTGAATACGGGTTTTTGCCCACCAGCATTCGTCAGCGTGCGACGATTTTAAAACCTGGTACCATGATCCTTGCCCAACCGGAGTTGCCCATGCCCCTGGTGCTGGAATTTCCATTCCCATCCTGGGCCACCCGCGCCAGTGAAGCACAAAATGATTTCACCTCCAATCCCAACACAGAAGATGATGATCCCTTTGAAGGATTGGCATAATGGAAAGATGTCGGAAAAAACGCGATTTGAGAACTTAAATAATAGATTTCGGTATCTTCCCTGGACTCCAATCATGAACTTCCTCTTACTCAAGGAACAAATGTAATCCCGACGAGAGAGGGGGGATCTACAATCTCAGGCTTGGATTAACGAATAAATTAATATGTATTTGTAAAGGGATCTGAATGAGATTACTACCTTCATAGTCCCCGTGTAATTGGTCCCCAAATATTTCTAGTTAAAACAGTTAATTGTGCGTTTTATTCATACTGCTGACTGGCATGTCGGAAAATCTTTGAAAGGCAGGAGTCGATTGGAAGATCATCAGGAGGTCTTGCAAAAAATCATTGATCTGACGGTCTTTCATCAGGTTGATGCTGTATTGATTACCGGTGATCTGTTTGACTCCTATGCTCCGTCACCCGAGTCCGAAAAGCTGGTTTACCGTACTTTGCTGGAACTAGCAAAATCCGGAGCCCAGATAGTCATTGTTTCCGGCAATCACGATAATCCGGGAAGACTGACGGCATTAAAACCACTTTTAAGTCTTATAAATATCTACTGCATTTCACATCCCACCCGGTCCGATGAAGGTGGGGTCTTTAAATTTCAAACCAAAAATAAGGAAGAAGTTTGTATTGGATTGTTGCCTTTTTTATCACAAAAAGGCATCATAAAAGCCGAACAGTTAATGCAGCACGAACCGGGAGATCATTCACAAAAGTATGCGGAACGTGCAGATAGATTGATCCGGCATCTCTGCCATGATATGCAGGATCATTCAGTCAATATTTTTGTCGGTCACGCCATGGTGCATGGAGGAGTTTTGGGAGGTGGTGAGCGTTTGGCGCATACGATCTTTGAATACAGTATTCCATCGAATGCTTTTCCGGCACATCTGCATTATGTAGCGCTGGGCCATTTGCACCGGGCGCAAAGAATTCCCGGTCAATGTCCGATCTGGTTTTCCGGGTCTCCCTTACCGCTGGATTTCAGTGAAACGGAGGATGTAAAATCCATTAATCTGGTCGAGGCTACACCCGGTTTGCCCGCCATCGTAGAAACGATACCGGTTAAAGTTGGCAGAAAATTAAAAACAATCAAAGGAAGTCTGCTGGAATTGAGTGCCCTGGTGGAAACGGTGGGTGATGATCTCTTGAGAATATTGGTCGATGAACCCCCGGTGGCCGGACTGGCGGATCAGGTACGCGATCTATTCCCCCACGCGATAGAGGTCAGAATACTGAGAAAAAACGATACCAGGCAGGAAGAAGATGGCCAACCTTTGTTGGAAAAATCACCTCAGGAATTATTCACCAGATATTTGAAAACCCGGGGAGAAAATG
Source organism: Saprospiraceae bacterium (assembly GCA_041748995.1). Taxonomy (GTDB): domain Bacteria; phylum Bacteroidota; class Bacteroidia; order Chitinophagales; family Saprospiraceae; genus JABDMH01. Next base: position 8,078 of record JBGTCB010001103.1, read on the forward strand.
ATGAAGAATTAATCAAACTTTTTAATCAACTTTTGGAGAATATCGATGAGACCTATACGACTTGAAATGGAGGGTTTTACTGCCTTCAGAAAACCTACCATAGTTGATTTTGAAGGAGTGGAAATCTTTGTACTGGCAGGACCTACCGGTTCGGGAAAATCCAGTATTATTGATGCCATCACGTTTGCCCTGTATGGCAGTGTTCCCCGTTATGATGATTTAAAACTGGTGCATCCGGTTGTAAGCCAGGGAAAACTCCAGATGAAAGTGCGGTTTGATTTTGAGATCAATCAGAAGAGATATAGTGCTACTCGAGTGGTACGTAAAACAGGAAAAGATCAGGCTACTACCAAAGAGGCAAGACTTCAGTGTGGTGACGAAGTACTGGCTGGAGCAGCCAAGGAGATGTCGGAAAAAGTCAGGGAACTTTTTGGTTTAGACTTCGACCAGTTTAATACCTGTATTGTATTGCCTCAGGGTCAGTTTGCAAAGTTTCTACATGAAAAACCAGCCAGGCGGCAGGATCTCCTTAAGGATCTTTTGCACATGAATATTTACGGAAAAATCGGAAGCAGAGCCAGGGAAATCACTTCCATTAAAGATGCGGAACTCACCGTCAAACTAAAATCTCTGGAAGATATCGCCATCTATACTACCGAAGTACTCGACCTTGAAAGAGAAAAATTAAACCGGTTAAAGGTTTCCAAGGAAGAAGTGGAAAAACTGGAAAGTAGGCTCGAAAAACTCCGGATTGAAGCGGAAAATAAAAGATCTGAATTGAAGGCCAGGGAGTTGTTGATTTCTAAATTAAGCCAGATGGAAGTACCGGAATCCGATACACTTTTAACGAGATATGCTGAGGTTGGCAGAGTATTGACACAGCATCGGCAGAGTTTTGAGGAAGCGGAAAAAGTGCTGGAAAAGAAAGGGCGGGAGTTGGATCAATTGCCCGATCCGTTAATGCTGAAAGACGAGATTCACCTGCTGGAGGTGCTCCAATCGAAAGGGGATAAACTGGCAGAATTACAGATTGATTTGAGAGCACTTAAAGTGGAACTGGAAAAAGCCACAAATGATTTAACGGGTTGTGAAAATAAATATGAGGAGGTCCAACTGAAATATCAGCAAAGCAGAAAAAATCATCAGTTGCATGAAATTATTCAGGATTTGAAAGTAGGTGATCCTTGCCCTATTTGTGAGACCGTATTAATAAAGCAACCGGACGGCCGGGATAGCAGTGAAGTTGATTTTTTGGAAGCAGAAGCAAAATCATGGAATGAAAAATTGCGGATATCTGAAAAGAAAAAGACCACTACAGAGGCTAATTACCATTCATTGATGAAGCAACACGAGCTGCATCTGAGGGAAATGGATGATCTCCAACATCGCAGGAAAGCGGTTGAAAATGTAGAGGAACTCAGAGGCATTTTATTTCAGATCAATCAAAAACAAGAGGATATCCGGAATCGCAAAGAGAAAGTCAGACACTTAAAGATAAACTTTGAAAAGGCAACAGCAGATCACCAGCAAATCGAACTCGAAATCGCGGGATTATGGAAGCAATTTGATCAAACCAGAGACAGTCTGGCTGTACTGTCTCCACCGGAATCCGACCGAAATGATTTGCAGGGAACCCTGAAAAAATTCCACGATTGGACAGCTGAGCAGACGGTTTTGTTGAAAGCTGAAGTAATGAATTTTCAACTCGCCTTAAATCAAATAGAGTCGCAGATTGCGGATAAATACGCTGAAATATCCGCAATTTTTGAGCGAGAGTTATTAACCTATCCGGAAGATGGGCACTGGAGAGACCTGCTTATCTCAGAGATCACTAAATGTGAAGGTCAGATCCGGCTGATTGAAGCCGGTTTAAAAAGACAGAAAACGATAAAAACCGAAATCCGGGATCTGAAAACGGAGATTGCCTTACACAAGAAGTTAGCCCTGCATATGAAAGCCAATGCTTTTGAAAGGTGGTTGCTTCATGAAGCTTTTAAGAATCTCGTTTTTGATGCAAGTGCCCGGCTGCGGGATCTCTCATCCGGTGATTATTCCTTTGCTCTGGATGATAATTTGAATTTTGATATTATTGATCATCGCAATGCGGATGAAGTTCGATCGTCCAGGACACTTTCCGGTGGAGAGACCTTTTTGGCTTCGCTGGCATTGGCTCTGAGCCTGGCAGATCAGATGGCAGAACTGGCATCGGGAGGAACCGCTAAATTAGAATCGATGTTTTTGGACGAAGGCTTTGGGACGCTGGATTCCGACACTTTGGACACAGTAGCCGGTACGATCGAAGCGTTAAGTGCCCGGGGAAGGATGATTGGCCTGGTCACCCATGTAAAAGATCTTGCAGACCGGATGCCCGTGCAGTTCCTTGTTCGTAAGGGTCCTGATACATCTACCGTCGATAAAATACTTACATGAACCACCTGAAGCTGAGCATTGAAAGTTGGGCGCCGGAATATGGAACACCGGTCAGTGATACAATCCTGGAATCGACAAAGGTACAGGTAGATGTAGACATTGAGATTCCGGCCCACGACTGGCGGCCGGTACCTCCTAGAACAGAGGTCAGGGGAGCGGACCGGGTGATCTTTGTAGATGGGGTACGTCGGATGGAAGCCATTGTCTGGATTGGTGAAGAGGGAAAAAGTGATCAGCAGGGTATCTGTGCCTCTTATGCAGCCGGAGCCCTGGAGGCCGGACGACAGGCGAAGGTTATCCGGGCGGAAGTGTGCAGAGGATTATTCTCCGGGCACCCAGGGGTACAACCCATTGGCACCGGCGCGTTGTATTTTGATCCGGTTGCATCTATTGGTGAAGGAATGACGCAATTACAGGACGCTTTGGGTCAGACACTCAACAACCTTGAGGTTGATGTGGCGGAATCGGTGGCGGACCGTACTGATCTGATCGTTGTTGACGGACCATTGAAAGGGCATCGCCGGTTGCTTAATGCAGTAGGTTATATCAAGACCCATCAGATCTCTTATCTGCCCGATTCGGTGGCAAATGTAGTCGCTGATCTCCCGGCAGGATACCGTACCCCGGTTTTCATCACCACAACCTCCTGGACGCGTTACTCCTGGTATCTACGCTTGCCCGGTACAAAGAACTATTCATGGGCAGGCATTGTACGTCTGGAATGCTCCGCTAAAATGTCGGTCCCGGAAGTGATTAAACTGGCAGATCAGATCAGCCTGACTTTGCCAAAATATGGATCCCTGCCGTATAAGGATCCACGGGCTCCGCAAAATTTATTTCCCATTGGAGGCCTGGAAAATGAACTTCGACGGAGACTGGGTGATCCTTATTTTATTTACCGGTCATTAAGGAAAGGAGTAGTAGGGTAGGTGGTTTCATGTATTCGGTGAATTCCTTACATAAATTAGGCATTCGACAATTGAATGGATTTTTAGGGGTACCTTAGAATAAGATGTGCATTTACTCAAAGAAATCTTCTAATTTTAGAGGTAGCCTTTTACTCTGCCTACGTCTTTCGTCCGGATTTATCGTCCTTTAAAAAAATAAAATGATGATTTCTTTCACGACCCCCAGGAGAATAACTAAGAGAATTGTGATCACTTTAACTTTCTGCATTTTTATGCTGACCACTGGCCATCTGAAAGCCCAGAACATCCAGGTAGGAGAGGTGATCATGGTCAGCACTTCACCATTGAAAGAGGATGTGAAGCCCGAAGCGTTGCAGATGTTTATTGATAATCTGGCAACTGACTGGAATCAGAAAAATAGAGCCAGTATCTATGTCTTACCAGCTGACCGGGGCATCCGCAAGGGTGAATTGTTACTTACCTGCATAGCAGTAAAGGAATCAGCCCGGAAAGCACTTGGTATGGACAGTCCCTTTACAGATAAGAATTTTTCTTCCGCCGGTACCAGCGGTAAACTCTCGGATTTTCTGAGCAATCCGGAAGCGTACACGGAATACAGGCTGATCGGAGCGGATCAAATGAAATCGTTGCCTCTTACCGGTATGCTGGGTATTCATTACATTCAGGTAAAACCCGAACGGGCCGAAGAATTTGAAAAACTGGTGATCGAAAAACTCCATCCTGCGGTTGGACAATTGCTGCCCGATATGCAACTCCTGTATTACAAAGCAGTTGACGGTGAAAACCAGGGATCGTATGTAACCATCTTCACTATTGAATCGGTGGAAGCCAGGGAACGATTCTGGCCCACGGGTGGGGCCGAACAGGAAATTGTCAGGCAAACATTTAATCCTTTAAAAGACCTTGCCAAAGAGCTGGGTGAGTACCTCGTTGAGGGATCCTATCTCACACCTGAATCGGGTGGTGCTGCTGCATACTGGGAGAGCCGGACATGGACCGATTTTGTTTATCAGACAAAAAAATAGAACAACTCATGAGTAATAAGGCAATTTATTTTGTGGTCATCATGCTGATCATGACCTTAGGCCTTTCGGCACAGGATGTCCCGGCCGGATTTACGTCTCTGTTTAACGGAAAAGACTTTACCCACTGGAAAGTACCGGTGGGGGATAATGGTCACTGGAAAATACTGGATGGAGTGATTGATTACGATGCAGAAAGTGAAGCGGTAAATAAAGATCTATGGTCGGCTAATGAATACAAAGATTTTATCCTGTATGTGGACTGGCGTATCAAAGAAACCCCCTGGAAAAATCCTAATGTCCCCTTCATTCTACCCAGCGGGCTTCATAAACTTGATGAGAAGGGCAAACCTATTGCCATGGTCGTACCTGACTCCGATTCCGGCATTCTCTTACGGGGAGTAGGCAAATGTCAGGCTAACATCTGGAACTGGCCGATAGGCTCCGGTGAAGTGTATGGATACCGCATGGACGAAAATATGCCACCGGAGGTCCGACGGGGCGTTACTCCAAAGGTCCATGCCGATCATAATATTGGGGAGTGGAATACCTTCATGATCACCATGAAAGGCGACCGGATGAGTGTCGAATTAAACGGGATCCTGGTCATTGACAATGCTCTTTTGCCTGAAATTCCTGAACAGGGACCCATCGGGTTGCAGCACCATGGAAGCAAAGTAGATGGTGAGTGGGTAAGTCCACCCAGCCTCGTACAATTCCGCAGGATATATATCAAGGAACTTTGATCGAATACCAGGTTGCAATTTCTGACTAAACCTCCTGCCTAAAATGGAAAAAAGTAGGGAATAATAAACGAAGCGGCCAGCCAAACAATAATATTTAAAGGAGTTCCCACTTTTAGAAAATCATTGAATTTATAATTTCCGGGAGCATAGACCATCGTGTTTGTTGGATAACTGACCGGAGTCATAAAAGTCAGGGAACAGGCAAACATCACGGCAATTAAGAATGGTTTTTCACTGAGCTGCATGGTAGCTGCCAGACTGATCACAATGGGTACCATTAAAGCGGCTGTTGCTTTACTGGATAATACATTAGTGGATAAAAAAGTAATGAGAAAAATCAAGCTCAGGGTGATACGGGCATCCAATCCTCCCGTATTGTCAAAAACAAATTCGGAGATGATTTGGGCTCCCCCTGTTTTTTCTAGTGCCGTACCCATAGATAAAACACCGGCCATCATAAAAATAACTTTACATTATATGGCTTCGTAAGCCTCTTTGGGTTTGAGAATACCTGTAGTAACCAACAACAAACAACCGATCATGCCACTAATCAGGATGGATGTTAAATTTAAAGCGGCAGCAGTGACCACTCCAATAGCAATAAGAAGAGCGGGAATTGCTTTTTTATAATTTATTTTGGACTCTTTATGTTCGGAGAGAACAATAACTATTTTTTGATGCACCAGCTCATTTAATTCCTCTCTGGAAGCATAAATGAGTAACATATCTCCTTCTTTAATAATTACCTCTGATAAATTTTCGTGAATGGTTTCATCCCGGTGACGGATAGCTAATACGGAACAATTGTAAAGATTTCGAAATCGATATTTCTTCAGTGAACTGCCAGCCAGGGGAGAACCCACCGGAACCATGG
>JBGTCB010001104.1:0-11685 GCA_041748995.1 Saprospiraceae bacterium
TGGGTAGCGACGCACTTGGCCAAACCCAAAATTCAGACCCTAATCGTTGAAAAAGAAGTTTATCTGACTCAACCGGATGATTTTGCCATAAACGAGGTCGAACTGAAGAAGCTGAATCTGACCAACCGGGAATATGAAGTCTTGCAACTTCTTACCCAGGGATATCCCAACGCCGAAATTGCTGATAAATTATTTCTGTCTATTAGCACAGTCAAAACACATGTTTCCAATCTCTTTGCGAAAATGGATGTAAAAAGCAGAACCCAGGCGGTCGAAAAAGCTAAGCGATTGAGACTCATACCATGAACGGTGTTAATCGAGGTGCCCCATAGGTAGACCATACTTAGCCACGAATTTACAAGGAGTCGGAAGGTATTGGTACTTATGCATGAACCAACCTCGGTCATTGATTATTGATTTCTTTAGGCAATACCTGATGATAAAGATGTAAAATTATTCGATATGCGATGATCTTGAAGTTGTAGGTAGAATTTTATGGGATGATAGACTCATTAATTCTGGATTTGATTATTTATTCGAATTGATAGCAAAAGATAACAGTTGATAAATTCATTGAATTGCTTCAGGGAATTGAAGGGTGGAATTTCAAATTTTAAATTTCAAATTTGACATAATTGAATGATATGATGCATCGAACGATAAATAAGTGAAGTATAATCAAAAGATTTATTATCTTTGTCTTATGTCAAGGATTAGTCAATCATTGAGAGTTTCGGAATCAGATCGGAAAGAATTAGAAATGTGGTCAAGGTCTCAGACCATAGAAAGAAGGTTAGCGGACCGGGCAAAGATCATTTTGTTATCGGACGGTGGAAAGACTTTTGAGAAGATTTGTTTTGAATTAAACACAAGCCCACCAGTAGTTAATAAATGGCGTAATCGTTATCGGGCCAGTGGAATCAATGGTCTAAAGGATCAGCCACGAAGCGGTAAACCAACCAGCATAGATGCTGCTACCCGGGCAAGAGTGTTAGAATTGGCTCAAAGCAAACCGCAGGACGGTTATACGGGCTGGTCACAAAGGCGAATTGCACAGCATCTAAATATTAGTCAGAATAGCGTCACACGTATTTTGCAGGAAGATGCTCTGAAACCGCATAAGATTCAATATGGGTGCGGCAAAAGTACTGATCCCTAATTTAAAAGTAGTGAAACCATTGTCGGTTTATACTTAAATCCTCCTGATAATGGCTTGTGCTTTCGGATGAAAAGACACAAATTCAAGTGTTGGATTGTACGCGCGTGAGCTTCCACTCCAGACATTGAACGGTATCACTCATTGCTCCCACAGGAAAAACCTATGAAAATATAACTTAATGAAATATTCGTTCAAGACACTTGATTAATATAAGAGCACCGTTATTTACTCTGAATGAAGCGAGGGCAAAGCCAAAGGCGGCGAGAACGGCTGATCATCAAATAGCGAAAGCTTCTCATGGAAGAAAATACGGACGAGTTGAGTATTCAACTGCCTCCTGGGGCAATTATAAATGATTGATGAAATATTATTTTGTGATACAAAATATTTAACTAGTAATGTGAATTGTAAATATGGGACGCGCTGGTTTCTCCTGCCCCTAACGTGCCCGAAAATTTTAATTTGAAATAACTAATTTATATGGTAGAACAACAAACCCACTCTCAGGCACTTTTTAAGAGAAGGAAGAATATTGTAGCCAATGGTGTAGGTGTATTCAATACGGCTACGGCCAAAGAAGCGAAAGGGGCAGTCATTATTGATGCCGATGGTCACGAACATATTGATTTTGCAGGAGGCATCGGGGTTGTGAACGCGGGTCACTGTCCTGAGCCTGTTGTGGAGGCTATCCGTGATCAGGCCGGTAAATTCCTGCATACCAGCTTTAATGTGACAACGTATGAGCCTTACATAAGACTTTGTGAAGTGCTGGCCGATATCCTTCCCCACGGTGAGAAGACGAAAGCCATGCTTGTTAGCACCGGTGCGGAAGCCGTTGAAAATGCCATTAAAATAGCACGCCAGGCCACCAATCGTCCGGCCGTACTTTGTTTTACTGAGGCTTTTCATGGCCGCACTATGATGGCAATGAGCCTTACCAGCAAGGTCAGTTACAAGTACGGTAGTGGCCCTTTTTCGCCTGAAGTTTACAGGATACCCTTTCCTAATTCTTACAAATACAGGGGGACGCAGGATATGGATGACTTCGTGCAAGCGGAGCTAAACCGGCTTCGGGACAGCGCCCATAGTATGGTAGATGTAAAAAGTCTTGCCGCCATTATCATAGAACCTATTCAGGGTGAAGGTGGATTTAATCCTGTGCCACAAAAGTATCTTGAAGGATTACGTGCATTCTGTGACGAGCATGGCATCCTGCTGATAATGGATGAGATCCAGAGTGGTTTCTGCCGTACGGGCCACTGGGCCAGCTGGCAACATTATAATGTACAGCCGGATATCAGCACATATGCAAAATCTATGGGTTCAGGATTACCTATTGCTGCAGTTCTTGGCCGGGCCGGAATAATGGACGCCGCCGTACCGGGTACCATAGGCGGAACATATATCGGAAGCCCCATATGCTGTGTTGCCGCATTGGCGACCATTCAATTTATGAAAGATATCAATTTAAATAAACGTGCTGTTGAGGTTGGGAAAATCGTAAGAGACCGGCTGGAAAACCTGAAGAAAGAATTTTCTGAAATAGGAGATGTAAGAGGCATAGGTGCTATGATGGCCATGGAGCTGGTAAAAGACCAGGATCCGGGTAAGCCTCATACTGACTTGTGTGACAAGATAATAAAAGGGTGTGCAGAAGAGAGGCTTATACTGCTAAATGCAGGGACTTTTAAAAATGTAATAAGAATACTTTCACCCCTGGTTATCACGGATAAGCAATTAAATAAAGGCCTTGACATTCTGGAAAATCAGATAAGAAGAAATACATAGTCCGATAATCAGCGAAATATCATTGCTTTTGTCCGGCTATACGCAAAGAAAGGACGCACTATTCATAAAATATCGAATTAAACCATTATAGATGACTCCATTTGGCATAGCAGGAATACAAATGAAAGTTTCAGCAGTGGCTTCTAACGTGGAAATGATGAAGCTTAAGCTGGATATTACAATGAACCTCTACCCATGGGTTGAGATGGTGATATTCAGTGAGCTGTGCGCCTTTGGCCCGCTAACACATACAGCCCAGGTGATACCGGGAAGTTTTGAGCATGAAATGCAGGCCATGGCCAAAAAACACAAAATTTGGTTGTTGCCGGGATCCATATTTGAGAAAAGCGGTAATCATATCTATAATACCGCTACGGTGATAAATCCGGATGGTGAAATTGTAACGCGGTATAGAAAAATGTTTCCCTTTTACCCTTATGAAGTGGGGGTTACACCAGGTAACGATTTTTGCGTATTTGATGTTCCCGGTGTGGCCAAATTCGGTCTCTCCATTTGCTATGATATGTGGTTCCCGGAAACCATTCGTACTCTGGCTGTCCACGGAGCGGAAGTAATCCTGCACCCTACCATGACCGGTACTATAGACCGGGAGATAGAACTTTCCATAGTACGGGCGATGGCCGCTGTGAATCAATGTTATTTTGTTGATGTAAATGGCCTGGAGTCAGGAGGTAACGGAAGGTCGCTCGTTTGCGGCCCAGATGGCAGGATTATCTATCAGGCAGAGGGAAATGAAGAGATATTTCCCCTCGAATTGAATATTGACCGTGTAAAACGAAGCAGGGAACTGGGCGTATTGCGGCTGGGGCAACCTTTGAAAAGTCTGCGCGATCATATCGGGCAATTCAGCATATATCAGCCAGGGGCACAACTGCCTTATCTGAAATCCCTCGGACCACTTATCAAACCTGCACGGCTTGATGATCTTGCAAAATTAAAAAGGAAGGAAAACGAATATGAACCGCCTTCCGCACCAACCGGATATAAGGGTTTTGGTGAATTTAAATCATAAAACGTAAAACTATGGGTGGAGTACCTTCAAAAAAAGAGAAAGCAGAAAAAACTTTTGCAAACTACATAACCTGGTTTGAAATACCTGCAGTCAATTTCCAACAAGCAGTTGATTTCTATAACCATATCTATGGTATTAAAATGGAGCAAAATCACAATGGCAATCATGCGATGGCATTCTTTCCCGCAAAAAATGGAATCGGGGGAGCAATTGTTGCCGGTCCCGGTTCCTCCCCCAGTGTTACGGGAGCTTTACTCTACTTAAATGGTGGCAAAGATCTGAACCATATTCTTTCAAAAGTAGAAGAAGCCGGCGGCAGGGTGGTAATGGCTAAAACACTCATCAATGAAGAGTCAGGTTATTTCGCCATTTTCATCGATTCCGAAGGAAATAAACTTGCCCTGCATTCAAAAAATTAATTTATGTCTGACACAAAAATATTAAGTACACGCCATTATAATATCACTCAACTGCGGATTGAGTCGTGGAATAAATTGAAAAATGACTCCATAAATCTCGAAGTTTCTGCCAGGGGTTCTGTTGATGAAAAAAAGTATAAGCAGGCACTTAGGAACTTACTGAATGAGCTGGAGCAAATTGAATCGTATTTCGCGTTCCCGGGCATTTTACGGGTAAGGATGCTGAATGAAATGATGGAAAGGCAGGAACATACAGCGCTGGCCAATAAAATTACAGAGATCACGAAGCGACTGGTAAGTGACAGGTATAAAAGCGACAATCTTGAAGATGATGAACAAGGCGTTGAATTATCGGAAAACAGCGAATCTGCAGCAGGGCGCCGGAAAAATCATTTCGAGGTTCTTATTGTGGAAGATATGTCCCAGCAGGAAGAAGCCAAACTAAGAAATGACCTGAAGGACCTGCAGGCTTCCAGCGATCAATTCTGTTATAATATTGTGGTACAGCGCTCTTTTGAGGATGCGATGATAGCCCTGCATCTCAATTATAATATCCAGGCTGTCGTGATCCGTTACGCCCCTCCCTATCATTCTAAAAAGATCACTCCCCAGATAAAGCCCTTCATTCAGAATGTTCTGAATCTGGAGCTTGATTCTACACTCCAAAGCGAGTTGGGGCCAATCCTGGGGAAACTCATTAAGAAATTCAGGCCGGAGCTCGATACTTACTATGTTACGGATACCGCCCTGAGTCATCTGAAAGACAGCACCCTTAAAAGCTTTCGACGAATATTTTACCGGGTTGAAGACCTGCAGGAATTACACCTTACCATTTTAAGAGGAATTGGCGAGAGGTATGAAACTCCATTCTTTTCTGCCCTGAAGGAATATAGTAAAAAACCTACCGGGATTTTTCACGCCATGCCCATTTCAAGAGGTAATTCCGTATTCAAATCAAGATGGATCAATGATTTTGGAAAATTTTACGGGAGAAACATGTTTCTGGCTGAAACGTCGTCTACCACAGGCGGTCTCGATTCCTTGCTTCAGCCCGTAGGTTCACTGAAGAAGGCACAGAAAATGGCAAGTGATGCCTACGGTTCCCGCCATACCTTTTTTGTTACAATCGGAACGTCAACCGCCAATAAAATTGTAGTCCAGGCGTTGGTGAAGCCTGGAGAGGTCATTCTGATTGACCGGGACTGTCATAAATCACACCACTATGGATTGGTGCTGGCCGGAGCCTTTCCGGTTTACCTGGACTCATATCCCATAGAAGAATATTCCATGTACGGTGCGGTTCCACTAGAGCAGATCAAGGAGAAATTGCTGACGCTCAAAAAAGCCGGAAGGCTGGACCTGGTAAAGATGCTTCTGCTTACCAACTGCACTTTTGACGGCCTGGTGTACAACGTGGAAAAAGTGATGCAGGAAATCCTGGCGATAAAGCCGGATATGATATTTCTGTGGGATGAGGCATGGTTTGCCTTTGCCGGATTTGCCTATAACTATAAGCAGCGCACAGGAATGTTTGTAGCCAAAAAGCTATTTGAAAAATATAAAACCAGCGACTATCGGGAAGAATACGCAGAACATATAAAAAACCTGAAAGAAGACGAGCTTCCAACACTACCTGATCCCGATAAGGTACGGATAAGGGTATACTCCACGCAAAGCACGCATAAAACATTGAGCAGCTTTCGCCAGGGCTCCATGATCCACATCTGGGACGAAGATTTCCGCAGAAAAAGCCAAAACACTTTTATGGAGGCCTATATGACCCATACCTCCACTTCCCCTAACTATCAGGTGCTCGCCTCCCTTGATGCCGGCAGAAGACAGGTGCAGTTTGAAGGTTTTGAGCTCGTTGAAAAAAGCATTGAGATGGCAATGGTATTGCGTGCCAAAATAAATGACCATCCGCGTCTAAGCAAATACTTTGATGTGCTTACCGTGAGTAATTTTATTCCAAAGGAATATCGTGAATCAGGCTTGTCGGAATACTATAACAAAAATGACGGTTGGAACAGAATGGAAAATGCCTGGGAAAAGGATGAGTTTGTTCTAGATCCTACCAAGATCACCCTCCACATTGGCCGGACGGGCGTAGATGGCGATACGTTCAAGAATAAATACCTGATGGATAAATTCAATATTCAGCTCAATAAAACATCCCGAAATACGGTATTATTCATGACCAACATCGGTACCACAAAGGGTAGCGTGGCTTATCTTACAAACGCCCTGCTGAAAATAGCCGATGAGCTGGATCAGGAGTTTCGTACCCTGAATGAAAAAGAAGCAACCATCCGTCAGAACAGGATACAGTCACTGGTCCGTGATTTTCCCCCGCTTCCTGATTTCAGCTATTTTCATCATTCTTTTCAGGCTGTGCCAGGCGTGCCGGGAGGTAATATTCGCGAGGCTTTTTTCCTCGCTTATGACGAGGAAAATTATGAATATATGCCATTGCAGGACTGTCTTCCTTCCATGGAAAATGACAGGACGCTTGTGGCTTCGTCCTTTATCATACCTTATCCTCCCGGATTTCCGGTACTCGTTCCCGGTCAGGTTGTGAGTAAAGAAATCATTCGTTTTCTCACCGCTCTGGATGTTTCAGAGATCCATGGTTACAACGCAGATCTCGGACTTGGGGTTTTCAAGGAAAGTGTGTTGAACAGACAGAAAACAGTCACATCAATGGGATCAACAAATAGAAAAAAGAAATTATCAACTACTAAAATTTAAAAAATTAACTATGGCTACCGAAAAAAGCAATCGACCCAATGTACCGGCAGAAAATGATAAAAAAGCTTCTACACCTGCCGGAATCGTAAAAAAGCAGCAAAAAGCAGCTACAACTGATGCAGCCACCAAAAAAGCAAAAAAACCGGTTGCTGCTACAGAAATGAAAAAAAGAGGCAGTAAACCAAAGGTGGAGCTAAACGGTGTTTCAGACATTAGAAGGTCTTTCCATAAAAATGAAGAGCCTTTATATTTTATCAGCGCTACAAATTTCAACCTGCTGGGAGCCGATGAATGGATAAAAGGCTTCAAATTCATCTGTCACATTGAGTGTTTTGATGGCCTTCATCCCAATGTTTTTTCACCAAAAACAGAGATTCCGCACGATGAATTTGAAGGAATAGAGGATATTAATAATTATCTCCTACAACACCCTGAAGTGCAGGATTATCTTAAAACCCGGGCTGTCGACGGTAAAACCGGAAAAGCAATGTTCCTTATGTTCAATGAAAAAACTGAGGAGCTGGCGGAGAAATTAGGCTTGGAAATAATGTTTCCAAAAGCTGAAATACGAACATTTCTGGACAATAAGGTAAACACCAACCGCATCGCTGAGAAAGCAGGGGTGGCCTGTGTGCCTTACGTGCTGAGCCAGGTAACAGATTATGATCAGTTGACAGATATTTCCAAAGATCTGGGAAGTGAGCTTGTAATACAGACGCCTTTCGGTGATTCCGGACATACCACATTCTTTATTTCTAATGAAGAAGAATTTAAAAAGCACGAGGAGGAGATCATTAAAGAAGGTGAGGTCAAAATAATGAAACGTATCCGCTGCAAAGGATCCGCCATAGAAGCTTGTGTTACAAGGCATGGAACAATCGTTGCTCCCCTGATGACTGAGCTGGTTGGATTTAAAGAACTCACCCCCTATAAAGGTGGCTGGTGCGGAAATGAGATCTATCCAAATGCTTTTACTCCGGAGTTACGCGCCAAGGCAATAGAAAACACCCAGAAATTTGGTAACCAGCTAAGGAAGGAGGGCTACAAAGGATATTTTGAACTCGATTATCTGATCGATCAGGACAATGGCGAAATCTACCTGGGTGAATTAAACCCAAGAGTAACCGGTGCAAGCTCCATCACCAATCACGCCGTTTTTGCCCTTGCGGATGCTCCTTTATTTATTTTCCATATCCTGGAATGGATGGACATTAAATATGACCTGAACGTGGAGGCACTCAACAAGCGCTGGGCGAATCAGGATAATATTGACGGGTGGAGTCAGCTTATTATAAAACATACTGAAGATACGGTTGAATATGTAACGGAAGCGCCAAAATCCGGCATCTGGAAAATGTATGACACGGGCCACATTCAGTTTGACCGTATGGATACCCACCGGAGAGCAGTAGAAAATGAGAATGAAGCATTTTTTCTGAGGATAACCAAGAAAGGTGATTACTTATATGAAGGCGCTGATATGGGAATCCTGGTCACCAGGGGCCGTATGATGACAGATGACTTCAAATTAAATCATCGTGCAAAACACTGGATAAAAGCCATAAGATCACAATACAAGGCAGCAATGGTTGAAGATAAATCGAAACCTAAACTGACCGGTTCACTGACTAAATAAATACAGGACCTCTAAAAACCTTTGAATCAGGTAAATTCAAATGAACGGGTTTTTAAGCGTCCTTTCGTAGGTATATAAGCCTGCTTTATAGCCCTCTAAGCTGAAATAATTTTTCAATTATAAAATCATTAAATGAAATTACATTTCAATACTATCGCCGAACCCGCTAAACCCGGGCCTAAATGGCAAAAACTGTTCAATACTCATTGGGCTGCCTACCACAAGTGGTTTGTTTCTAAAGGGGCTGCCAACGCTCCGGACCTAAAAACGTCGCAGGCGGCACTTAAAAAATATATGCCCAAAATGTGGTCCACCTACAAAAGGCTTTGCAAGCTGGTTAAAGCCGATGATGTAGCTGCACGTTTTCTCACTGGTTTTCAACCTCCTGCCTATATAAGCGCATGCTCACAGGCTGTTTTGCCGGGAGATGGGATTAAGCTTGTACGTAATTATGACTTTCATCCCGACCTCACGGAAGGTGTGCAGCTAATGACTGCCTGGCATGGCAAAAAAGTGATCGCTTCCAGTGATTGTCTCATCGGTGTGCTGGATGGTATGAATGAAGATGGATTAGCCGTTTCCCTGACCTTTGGTGGGAGAAAAGCGGTAGGTGTAGGATTTGGTATTCCTTTTATCCTTCGGTATATCCTGGAGTTTTGCAGCAATGTGGAAGAGGCGGTAAGTGCGTTGAAACGTATTCCTTCCCACATGTCCTATAATGTCACTATGATTGATAAAAGTGGTGCTTATAAAACCGTTCAGTTAGCGCCAGATAAGGCACCTCTGGTTACAGATGCCAGCTATGCCACTAATCACCAGGGCAGGGTGGACTGGCCGGAAAATGCTGCTTTCAATAAGACCATAGAAAGATCTGAATTTATTGGTAACATGCTGGAAAGACGAGAAAAAGATGCCCATGCAATGGCTGATGCTTTTCTCCGTCCCCCACTATATAACAGGCTTTTTAAAGAAGGTTTTGGAACACTTTATACAGCGGTATATCATCCAGCGGAAGGAACGGTACAATTGCGCTGGCCTAATGTGGAGATCACGCAGGATTTTGTGAATTTTAAAGAAGAATACAAACTGATCAGTCTGGTACAAGCAGCGGAAGTTCCTTTACATGCAGTTCCAAGTGTTGAGGTATTTACTCCAGCAGCAATTACGGTAGATCATACCTTTAATGATGAGGCAAACGATTGGCAGCAAACAGTAACGGATATTTTAATACGTGCCATGTCTTACGCTAAGCCCTCTGCGGATAAAAGAGAATTGGAAAAGCTACAGGAAAAATTGAATGGAAATGGTGAGGTTTCCTGGGAAGCACTTTCAGATTTTTGGTCGAAAAAAGGGGCCGCTTATGCCAATGCTTGTAAATACTGATTTTAAGATTTAAAAATATTATTAATGGAATTTCAGAGCCACAATCCCTATAACAATGAAGAAGTAGGACGATATAAAGCACATACTACAAATGAAATAGAAAATATTTTAGATAAATCCGGTGCGGCTTTCAAAACATGGAGCCACGAACCGCTTTCTCACCGCACTAAGCTCATTAAAAGAGCAGGTCAGGTATTGAGGGATAATGTTGACGAATATGCGGATATGATTACCGCAGAAATGGGTAAACCTATTTCCGAATCGAGGGCTGAAGTAAATAAATGTGCCTGGGTATGTGATTACTATGCTGAAAATGCCGCTGCATTTCTCGCTCCCGAAGAAGTAAAAACTGATGCGACAAAGAGCTTTGTGAGATATGATCCATTAGGGTCAGTTTTTGCCATTATGCCGTGGAACTTCCCGTTCTGGCAGGTTTTCAGATTTGCTGCACCTACGCTTACAGCCGGTAATACAGGTTTATTAAAACACGCCCCCAATGTATTCGGCTGCGCTCTAAAAATCGAAGAAGTATTTACAAAAGCAGGCTATCCTGACGGAGTGTTTCAGAACCTGATCGTCCACCATCATCAGTCTGAAAAAATCATTGCTCATGACTCGGTGAAGGCGGTCACCCTCACAGGTAGTGAGATGGCAGGTGCCGCGGTAGGGCAACTTGCCGGCAAACATATAAAGAAAAGCCTGCTGGAGCTCGGGGGCAATAATTCCTTTATCGTGTGGCAGGATGCGGATATCGATCAGGCTGTACAAACCGCGGTATCGGCAAGGATGCTCAACTGCGGCCAAAGCTGTATTGCTGCGAAAAGATTTATACTGCTTGAAGGGATATACGAGGAGTTTGTTTCAAAATTTACGGATGCCGTTGGTAAGCTCAAAGTGGGCGATCCGGAAGATGAAGCCACTCAGGTTGGGCCACTGGCACGTAAAGATCTGGCTGACCAGCTCAATCGACAGGTAAGAAGTTCCGTTGTCCAGGGAGCAGCAGTGCTACTGGGCGGCGGCCAGGATAACCGTTTCCATGAACCGACCATCCTCGGAAATGTCAAGCCAGGCATGGCTGCTTTTGACGAAGAGACTTTCGGCCCACTTGCAGCGATGGTTAGAGCAAAAGATATAGATGAGGCCTTTCGCCTTGCCGGATTGTCCAAATATGGCCTTGGAACAACTGTGTTCACGAAAGACACTGCGAAAGCAATTGAAATGGCCGACAGGGTAAGTGATGGTGCCTATTTTGTGAATCAACTTGTGAAATCCGATCCGCGTCTTCCCTTTGGTGGCACCAAGCGTTCAGGATACGGACGCGAGCTGGCTAAAGAAGGCATTCGGGAATTTGTTAATGTAAAAACCGTGTACGTGAATTAATAACTCAAGTTTCTGTACCAGATAAATAATAAAAAAAGAGCATGTGTTTATTTTCCATAAGTCGCTCAAATTGAGTATCTTATAGTTGAATATAACAAACAAAACATGCTCTCGTCTAAAGCTAATGATTTTTTCGATG
>JBGTCB010001105.1:0-4037 GCA_041748995.1 Saprospiraceae bacterium
CCGGCCATTCGTCCCTCCATTTTAAAGTTCCGTCCGAATTGGTGTATTTGGCAGCAAACTCCAGAGCTGCAGGGTAAATCTGATCGATCACATGGCGTTCCCAAAGTGCCCAATCGGGCGGAATACCGTGATTATTCAGGAAGATTGTTTTCGGGTTTATCTTCCCGGTCTGATATACTCCATCATTTTGTGCCGACAACCCGAAGAAGAATTGAAACACTAAAATGAGTGAATAAAAGTATCTGTATTTGTACATTAATTTTTTTTTGAAGAATCGATTTCTAAATAGACACCACCGTTAATTTAATTAAAAATTAAGTAAATAGCATACAAGGAGGAGTGTTTTTTTATAGGATATTTTATGGTTCATTTTTGAATCTGTATGCGTAACTTCAAAATTAAATCCTCGCTTTCCAATCCTTTAGTAATCAGGATAGTCCGAATGCTTAAGCATGATAATGATGCACAATGCTATCTGACTGACATTTAGCGAATCATGACCTCCCAATACCTGGTTCTTTTAGAAACACCGGCCTGTCCTTCTATTGTAAGGGTGATCACTTTATGCACTCCCTTTTCTGTAAACCGATGGACAGGATGTTGCTCTTTGGAAATATTTCCATCTCCAAAATCCCAGGTCCATTGGGTGATCCTTCCAATTGATTCGTCATGAAAGGCGACAACACCCTGATTCATGTCGAGGAGTTTAAATGACCATTCCGCTTTAAGGTCGGGCAGAAATTGATTCTCTAAAGGCATCAACTTAAAGGCACAAAGAAAAGAAGCATCCTTCACCATATTGACATTGTGAGAAAGATTTGCATGTGCTTCCCTTTTCCCTCCATCAAAATCCAAAACAGACCAGGATAAACCAATGATCTTGTTTTCCCAAAATGTTGATTCAATGGCTTTATCCGGACCATCAAACGGCGCATAGTCAAAGGGAGTGATCCAGCCTTCCAAAATCAAGTGTCCACTTTCACCCGCTTTAAAATTATAATTATAGGCATAGTTGGCATATGGGAATTCAGCGATCCAGGGTTGGCCTCCCCAGATCAAAGTCCAGGCATTATTAACCGGTGGAGTGAATATATGATAATTCTGTGCATGGGTACCACTGAAATTAAAATGGTTTTCAAGGTAAGCCGGATCCCTGTTATCCCATCGTAAATCCTCTTTTTTATATACGGGATTATAAATGAATGGCCCTCCCGATAAATCACCATCTATCACAATTTCAAAAATATCATTTAAATACCCCTGCGGGTTAAATCTCCCAAAATCCCAATAATCGTCATAAGCCTTATACAGAAAATATAATCGATTTAATCCTTTCACCCAACCCACAATAACCTCCACATCCAGATCAGCCGGATCAATATCTGTTCCCATGCCGTCTTCCGTATCATTCAATTGACCGGTGTCGTAAATATAGTCTTCCGGCACCATTCCCCAATCATCGGTATTTCCGTCAATTCTGGGCATCTGATCTCGGGGAAACTGAAAGACTTTGAAAATCTGTCCCTCCCTGGCTGTCTGGTACCGTGGCAAATCCTGCGCTCCAACATGATACACAACAGGGAGTAGTATCATGGCCAGAAAATACCGACCAGAGTCTTTTGTTTTCATTTTATTTACAAATTGTAGATACGATCCGCATTTTTATAGTAAATCTTTTCCAGGTCATCCTTAGAGAAATCAATGGTTAATCTCTCAAAAGCCCGGGACCAGCTCCGGTATGAGTCTGCCAACAGGACGACCGGCCAATCGCCTCCATACACCAGCCGATCCACACCAAATTCCTGAAAAACATGCATCACATAAGGCCGGATGCGGTCCAGAGTCCAGTCCTCTCCTATCCGGGTAATAATTCCGGAGATTTTACAACATACATTAGGTTGCCGGGCGAGTATGCTTATGCCTTCCTTCCATACATTGATATCCCCGTTCCTGATATCCGGATTACCCAAATGATCCAGGATAAATCGCGTGTCAGGACATTGGGCTACAATATGTGCCGCCGTGTCCAGTTGAGTGGATGCCAACAACAAGTCACAAGTTAAATCCAAGGCCGGTAAAGCCTGCAGATTATCCAGGTAATGGGGTGAATCCGGTGCAAATTTGCTTCGGATACCCCTTAAGATGTCGATTTTTTGCAATTCGGAAAATGCACTGGAATTCCCGAGATCATGACTTAGATCCTGCTGGGCAATAATACCTTTTATCCGCGGTTCATCTCTTGCCAATTGAGCTACCCATCTGGCTTCCCGCACTGCAAAATCAGGCGCCGCACCACTCTCCATAAAGAGTATCTTTCCGATATTTGATTTTTTGGTTGCTTCACGAAAATCATTGAGCGTATAGGTTCGGTTGATCTTTGGCGAATTCTTGAGCCAGGGATATTTTAGATTATCTAAATCAAAGAGATGAACATGGGTATCTGTCTTAGGAATCCTCCGGACAGCAATCATGCTCTCATCGGCCAGCCATTTCCTTTGAAAAAACAATCCCATCGAACCCTTGAGGCCCTGGTTAATAAATAATCTCCGATTCATAGCTAGATTGAATATCAGACATGAAGTAAAGAAGTAAAGTAATTAAAGTAATGAAGTTTTTGTCATTATTTTAGAATATCCAGCCACATTTACTGAGAATGCTGGAAATCACCTCGAAAACAGCAATTAGGAATATTTTAAATATACCCCAGAAGTCTCTCGTATACAGAGATTACTGAACCACAAATCGCAAGCAAGATGCACCCAAGCTACCCAGACCGTAACTGTCTGTATATCAACGTAATGAAAAGTAAAAAGAACGTCTGCACCATTTTATGAAAATGATCTGACAATATCAGCGCGGCTTGGTTTTCGAGAGCGTCCACGGAGAACCAGATGCATCGTGTCCGAACCGGGAGGTGATTGAAGTAGTTATCTATTATGTACAATTCAACCATTTAAATCTGCGTTAAATATCATATGATATAAAACCACGGAAAACAATAGTTATTTCCGGTATGTTCGATCACCCGGTTGAACAGATTCACTCTTAACTATACTATTCATACTGAATTATGCATCCAACGGAATACACACCTGTATGGATCTATAAGATTTTAATTCACCTTTAAACAATATTTAACTATGAAAAATTTGTCATTAGGATTCCTGTTTATTTTAGTCTTTTCATTCGCAGCTTGCAATAAAGATTCCGACAGCAATCCCGATCCAATTGAGAACCGGACCAATGAAGAAAAAGCGACTGAATTACTAATCAGTCTGGAAACCGGAGATACCTCCAAGGCGATGAAGTATGTTGATCCGAATCAATATATTCAACATAACCATCAAATGCAAGATGGTCGCCAGGCATTGGTTGATGCTATCCTGAATGGAGAATTCGATAATTACGAGATTGATATCACCCGTTCATTTTCTGAGGATAATCTGGTGGTACTACATTCCGAATATACCATCGGTGGTGAGAGCAGAATTGCTTTTGATGTCTTCCGTTTTGACAACGGCCTGATTGTCGAGCATTGGGATAATTTTCAGGATAATCAGCCAGTAAATCCCAGCGGCCGTACGATGATCCATGGTCCCGTCACCATAACAAACCTGAATCAGACCGATGCCAATATTACAGTTGCCAATGAATTCATCACGAGAGTGATGATCGGGGGAGACTATCCTTTAACAGCAGAATTTCTTAAGGATGATGAGAATCTTATTCAACACAACCCGATGATGGCTGATAATTTGTCTGGTATGCTGGCTATGATGGATACCCTGGCTGCCCAAAACATTACTTATGAGTATGAAACCTTACACGAGACGGTGGGAATGGGAAATTTCGTACTCACTATGAGTGAAGGTTTTTTTGGAAATCCAGCTGAACCCACTGCTTTTTATGACTTGTTCCGACTGGAAGACGGTAAAATTGTCGAACATTGGGATGTTATTGAAACGATCGCACCGCAAGGAGAATGGGTGAATCAGAACGGTAAATTCTAGATCAATTCTTGAATTAGAAAGGACATT
>JBGTCB010001106.1:0-12719 GCA_041748995.1 Saprospiraceae bacterium
AAATTTTGCATAATCTGTTTCGATCTCAAAAACCTGTGTAATCGAAATTCTAGCTTCTTTTTTTACCCCGGCCACATCCAGAATAACATGGGAAACCTCACTTGAACGCCCAAGAAATTGCATGTTGACATAGATCATCTCATCAAGAACCGCCTGTCTGAAATCAAAAGAGGTACTATAATTTTTGGTTCGCTCGGTCTTGAATTGTTCACCTACCCAGAGTCGTCCAGATCCCTGCAAGTTTTCATTATTCGCCAGGTGAAGGAGGTTATATTGATCGATTTGAT
The DNA here is from genome assembly GCA_041748995.1 of Saprospiraceae bacterium. Lineage (GTDB taxonomy): Bacteria > Bacteroidota > Bacteroidia > Chitinophagales > Saprospiraceae > JABDMH01. The sequence goes on from JBGTCB010001106.1 coordinate 288, forward strand.
GATGTTGTCTGGCACTGTAGCTATCTGTAATATATCCTACGGAACCTTGTGAAGGTACAGTAGCGACCCGTTTACCCTGGGTCTCTCCAATCTTGATAAAATAGAAATTACTGTCTTCATAGGGATTTTCTACACGGTGGTATTTTTTTGAGATAGGGTCAAAAACCCACTGATCACTACCTTCTCCATAAAAGAGAACATAATCATTGCGGTCAAACTTGCCATCTTCCTGGCCCGATACAAAGATCGAAAGTTCCGATAGGTCATCAATTCTTAAATGATTATTGGCCTCTGGCAGGACTCCTCCACCATGGCCAAACATTTGGATTTTTTGTGGATCGATGGTGGTGGGATTAATTCCCAGCTTTTCGAGAAAAGCATAGTCCAGCAGGTAGATACCATCTTTCTTTGTCGCCAATTGATAAATACTTCCACCTGCCAGTACGGATTGCGACACCTGAGCCGGCACCTGAAGACATACGGTGAGGTTTAGAACGGTGAGAAAAATAATTCGGGTGTATCTCTTCATGAATTACCTGGTTTCAATCCCTCAAAATTAAACGACTCATCCAGCATGGTATTGTTGATTAATTGACGGTATATTCACTTAATAACGTCATTTCTATGTTGTCGATATCCAGATCGGTTTTACCTTTATTCCATATATAAAGATTCAAATACCCGGCTGGTTTCCATTGGGGTTCTATAGAGAGTATCCATTCATGGGTGTTCCAGGTGTTTTTACTGCTCTGATGGTCAGAGAGCAACTGGCTTTTCCAAACCAGGTCTTTCATATCTTCTGCCTGGAGATTGAAGATAAGGGATGCTTCGATGGGTTCACTATTTCGATGTTTCATTTTGATTTTTACAGCTTTACTTTCAGACCATCTCACCGACTTCAGATTAAGCGTAAAAGTGGCACTGTAATCACGGTCTTTAAGGGATTGAAAGGTATTGTTTTGTTCCAGTCTTAAATTCACACCCTGGTCCTTCCAACCTTCCTGAGGTGCTTCAAAATTATTCAGCATCGAAAAGATATTTTGCTGTTGTGGAATCGAACATAAATAAATTTTATACACGCCGTTGTGGCTACTATCGGCAATTAAGTCTTCTGACTGCAGATAATTAACAAATATCTGACTTTGAGGGTTGCAGATGCTACGGGTGATAAATGAAAAGTCCTCCCGGTAATTCATTACGATTTGTCTGAATCTCTCCAGATCGCCTTTGTCCAAAAACCGGTCTGAGTATACCCCATTTACCTGATCTCCCTCGTCAATCTGATTAACAAGGACAGAATTCTGGACCCGGGGAAGATCTTTTTTAGGGCGCTGATTAAACAGTAGACACCAGATGAATGGCAAAATACAAAGGGCACAAAGAATCATGTACTTTTGAGAACCACGGTTCAACCAGGAATAGAACAACAAAATGAGAAACAGACTGACAAGACTGATAATCAACGCATTGTAAAGATTTCCAGGGTTGTAGATAAATTCAACAGTATGACTGCCTGGATCTACCACTACACCCATAAGAGCCATATCGACTGGAATGATGTCTCGGAAAGTCCCATCAACTTTTGCCGTCCAACCTTTAGTAAGGTTCTGATTGTAGATCACCGCAGACCGGTAATCAAGATTTGTTTCGGCGGTGATTTGATTGGGCCCGAATTCGGTGATCTGAAATTGATTTAGCGGCAGATTTAAAACTGGATACGAATCATCATAGTCTTTTCCGGGCTGACGAGTCAACGCCGTAGCCGTAAACAGTGGTGGTAGTGCCAGTGCTTTTTCAAAAAAGGGAGTTTTCTCAAATTCAATATATCGTTGATACTGGTAAGGAGTATAACCATTCCAGCCAATACGCTTATAAAGTGTATTTGTGTTTCGATAGAGTACTCCGGAGTGCAGGTTTTGATCGGAGTTGGATCCGATGGCATCATGGAGTGGAGGTAATGGATATCCTTTTGGCAACTTCGATAAACATTCCTGAATGATCTGAAATGGTTCTTCTGAAAAGACGGAAACTCTTGCGTTTAACTGGCTGCTAATCACCAGATCAGTTGCTGTATAGAGGAGTAGAACACTAAAAAAGGCCATTCGATTCTTAAGTAACCGGCATGCAACCATAAAAACCACCAGCAATGCGATAATAACAGTCAGTTGGAAGGTCATGGCATCACTGACTTTCACAATTTTTAACGATATCACATTTGAAACAACCTGAGGGTCCCGGACTATCAACACAGCAAGGCCTATGAGACAGAAAAGGAAAAATAACAATGACAGTTTCAATACCTGATTTCTAAACCGGGATACATCATCGTTGGGGTAAGGATGATCGCCAATCATCCTGGCAGCAATTAACGTTAAAGAAAGAAGTGTAAAATAACGGAACAAACTAGGGAATCTGAAAAGATCAAAAAGAGGCAGGGCATTTAGCCATTGACGAAGAGGTAATTCGGCTGCCAGAGCAAGTCCAAGACTTAGTAGAGCCATCGACCACCAGAAACGGTAGAATGATTGATCAAGGCGTTTTACACTAAGAATCAATAGAATCAAAGTGGGTATTCCTAAGTACAGGTTCATCATTGATTGATCACCCTGCCAAAAATTATAATCTCCTTTGACAGTGCTATAGGGCAGTATCAGGCTGACGAGATGTTTGAAGTATAGAGAACCCTTCATGATGGCATCTCCCGAGAGACCTCCACCGCGGTCAATTTGATCTTTGAGCTGCCAAAGGGCAACCAATAAAATGCTAAGAGTCGTTAAAATGCAGAGCAAAAGCCGGGCTGAAAGCCACAGAAAATTCACAGGATGACTACCGTGCTGAATTTTTTTGAACAGGTGAAAACCCCAGATAAATCCTATGACATAGAGCATAATGATTGTGTAAGCAATATATCCGCCGCTTACAAAGCAGAATGAATATATCGTAAGGGCGAGCGTGCTTTTCAAGTTTGGTTTCTCAAGCCATTGAATGAATGATGCCAGGATATGCGGTATCCAGGCTCCCGCTACAATCCATCCGGTATGCTGGGCATTGCCAATAAAAAATCCGGATAATGGAAAAACCAGAGCACCCCAAAGACTTCCCTGGTGAAGAATGCCAAGCACTCTTGCCAGGCGATAGAATCCATAAGCCGCTAGAGTCAAATGGATTATATATTCAAGATTCAAACTATAAAGGTCATATCCACGTGCAACACCCAACAGATAGGCCAGCGGATACCAGGTCTCCAGAGATAGGCCCTGGGCAAAGCCATGATGTTGAAAAGGATTCCACCAGGGTATTTGATTTTCGAGAAAAGCATCTACTACGAAATACCTCCAGGGTAGAGTGATATCAATGGCATCCCATTTGAGAGTATACTGAAAAAGTGTAATCTGCCATAATGCCAACAATATTATCAGAATAACGAAGCCGGCCTGCAGTAAAATTTTACCAGGCTTGAAAGCAGTAATCCGGGCAGATTCGTTCAAGAGTCTAATGTCAGTATGGATAGATTTAACAAAAATAAAATAACTGATTTACGCGAAGGCACTCCTATTAAGTGTTATTATAGTGCACGAATGATTCAAAACTTGCAAAGATTAGGTCTTAAAATTTCACTGGGGTCTTTAATACTGCTATGTACTTCTTTGCAAGGGTTTTGCCAGGATCCCGTCTTTAGTCAATTCTATACTTCTCCACTTCATCTCAATCCGGCACTAACCGGCAATTCGGAAGGTGGTAAAATTGCTATGAACTATCGCAATCAGTGGCCTTCCATCAATCAGGCCTATGTCACTTATGCAGCTTCATACGATCAGTTTTTCCCTTATATCAATAGTGGTTTCGGTCTTTCTGTCTTGGCTGATGATGCAGGCCGGGGCCTTTACAAAACAACAGTAGTGCAAGGTAGTTATTCTTACAATGTAAGGTTCAGAAACAAGATGCAGATGCGTTTGGGGATGTCAGCGGGATGGATCAATACCCGGATTGATTGGAATCAATTAATTTTTCCCGATCAATTGGACCTTGAGTTTGGTGCGATAAGTCCCGGAGGTTTGCCTTATCCAACAAATGAGTTACCGCCTGAAACCGGAAATACGGTGTCTGTACTAGATGCAGCAGTAGGTTTGGTGATCTTCAATGAGAAATTTTATGGTGGCCTTTCACTAAAACATTTGAACTCACCCCAGTTTTCCTTCCTGGGAGTCAATGACGAGTTGACCGGAGGATTACCCATGAGCATTTCGTTGCATGGGGGTACTGAAATCGATCTTCTCAAGCAAAGTGGCAAACCTGAGGTTTTTATCTCACCTAACTTTCAATTCATCAAACAAGGCAGACTTTCACAGCTGAATGTTGGCACGATTTTTAGGTATTATTTCATCGGAACCGGTGCATGGTACAGGCATTCAAGTACAAATCCCGATGCTTTGATCTTTGTGTTAGAGGGTAGGCATAACAATTACAGAGTAGCCTACTCATATGATATCACCCTTTCAAAATTGCGAAACACAGGAGGGGCACATGAGATCAGTATTATCCTCAATTTGGAAAGCGAACCCCGAGAATCAAAGTATAATGACTGTTTTAATCTATTTAGATAATAGACATAGCTCATAACTCGTTTACCTGATTACATCATACTAACTATTATATTTTAGCGGATTATTTCAAAAAAGAACAATGGGAAAGTACACTAGATTGATTTTATTCTTCGCCCTGATCGGATCAGTAGGGATAGGTTGTAAAGAATCGGAAAGATCATCCACGACAGGCTGGAAATACAATGATCAGAAATGGGGAGGATTTCAAAAGACGGATTTCAAAGGACAGATTACGGCACCCAATCTGGTGTTGGTTGAAGGTGGAACCTTCACCATGGGTATTACGCAGGAAGACGTAACCTTTGAGTGGAACAGTATACCAAGAAGAATAACCGTCCCGTCTTTTTATATCGATGAAACTGAAATAGCTAACATCGATTATCGACACTTTGTATTTTGGACAGGACAAACATTTGGTGAAAGTTACCCCCAAAGATATCAGGAGGTTTTACCCGATACACTGGTTTGGCGTGAAGAGCTTGCTTACAATGAGCCACTCATTGAAAACTATTTTAGATCTCCCGCATTTGATGACTATCCAGTTGTAGGTGTCAGTTGGAACCAGGCGACTGAATACTGTAAATGGCGAACAGACCGGGTAAACGAAATGCTTATGATTGAAAAAGGTATTTTGAATCCTAATCCAGAACAAAAAGATGCCGATAATTTCAATACCAAGGCGTACCTGGCCGGTCAGTATGAGGGAAATGTAAAGAAGAATCTGAAAGATCAGGTGACTGGTGGTGAACGAAATGTTCAGATTGAAGACGGAATTTTTGTTCCAAGTTATCGCCTTCCTACGGAGGCAGAATGGGAATATGCTGCTCTGGGCTTGATTGGAAAACGAGTAGCCAAGCAGGATGAGTTAATCACCGAAAGAAGAATATTTCCCTGGGATGGTAATACCGCACGCTATAAGAGGCGTGACAAGAATCAAGGAAAAATGCTGGCAAACTTTAAGCGTGGGAAGGGTGATTATATGGGCCTTGCAGGCAAACTGAATGATAATTCTCCGTATCCTGCTCCTGTCCGTTCTTTTTGGCCTAACGATTATGGCATCTACAATATGGCTGGAAATGTAAACGAGTGGGTTGCTGATGTCTATCGACCTCTTACAAGCACTACCCTGCGGGATGCAGATCAGCATGATATCAATCCATTTCGGGGTAATGAGTTTTATGAAGTGATAAGAGATGAGGAAGGTAAAATAGCTGAGAAGGATAGTTTGGGAAGACTACCAGTACGTCTGGTAGATTCTGCCGATGCAGCTGGCAGAGATAACTATCATCGTGCTGAGTTGTTGGATTACCGTGATGGTGATGAAGACAGCTATGCTGTATATGATTATGGAAATACGACCCTTATCAATAAAGAGTCCAGGGTTATTAAAGGTGGCTCATGGGCTGACAGGTTGCATTGGTTAGCTCCGGGAGCAAGACGTTTTAAAGATGAAAATAAATCGGATAAAACGGTTGGCTTCAGGTGTGCTATGGATCGGCTTGGATCTCCGGGGGGAAATGATACCAAGGGAGGTCTCTATTTCAAATCTACCAAAACTAAGACCAAGAGGAAATACAAGTAATAATAGATTCAAGAGCTTTTTTAGAATAGAGAGTCCTGTCATTTCATGATGGGACTTTTTATTTTTACGCTATGGTTCATATAGAAGATCTTTACAGTGTTTTTCAAAAATCAGAAGGTATAAGCACGGATACTCGTCAGTCGCAGCACAATAAATTGTTTGTGGCCTTGAAGGGAGATCGTTTTGATGGGAATGATTATGCTTTGAGGGCCCTCAGTCAAGGTGCTATAGGTGCGGTAGTCGACCGTAAAGAGCTCAAAAGTTATCCGGGATGTTACTATTTCACAAATACACTCACTGCCCTCCAGCGACTGGCCTATCATCATCGGCAGAATATGATGATCCCAGTTATCGCAATCACTGGAACCAATGGGAAGACTACTACTAAGGAGCTGTTAGCTAGCATTTTATCGCAGAAGTATGTGATTTGTGCCACACAAGGAAACCTCAACAATCATATAGGAGTTCCCCTAACTCTACTCCAGATAAGAGAATCAACTGAGGTGGCTATTGTCGAAATGGGTGCCAATCATCCAGGTGAAATAGGATGGCTTTGTCAAATAGCAACCCCATCTATGGGATTGGTAACCAATGTGGCTGAAGCACATCTGGAAGGCTTTGGAGACATTGGAAAAATTTGGGAGACAAAGATGGACCTGTATCGTTATCTTGAGTCAAGGAGGTCGCTGGTGATGATCAACGAAGATGAACTTTCACTGCGTCCACTTAGGGAAGTCGATTTTACGCTGTTTTTAAGATACAGCCGATCCCTGCTTCCTCAGGGATTATCCGTTTCATTTGAAAATTTTCCAACCACAGTCGGAGTGACTCTGAATGACGAGAAAGGATTCAGAGGCATGTGCGCAGTCAAAATATACGGCAGACATAATTGGAATAACCTCCTCTCCGCTATTGCCATTAGTGCATACTTGAAGGTGTCCTCTGAAGATATATTGAATGGGCTTGGCCGGTACGACTCAAGAATTAACCGATCCCAGGTGGTTTTTAAGGACACCAATACTTTCTATTTGGATGCTTATAATGCCAATCCCACCAGTATGAAAATGGCATTACAATTTTTAAGTGATCTGGAGGCACCCAAGAAAATAGCAATTTTGGGTGATATGATGGAACTCGGATCTCAGAGCCATGCTCTACACCAGGAGATTGTAGATCTTGCAATCCATGCAGAATCATTGGATCAGATTTTCTTTGTCGGGACCAATTTCGCTGAGGCTATTGAAGGTCAATATATGCCCGATAGGTTCAAGTCATTTGACGACGCTGCGGCTGTATCCGAATATCTGAGGAACTCTCGTCATGTCAATACGCATTTTCTGGTGAAAGGATCACGATCCATGAAGTTAGAAACTATCCTTCAGTAAACCTCCAGATTCATATAAATGAAACCAGGTTAGAAGGCGTTCAGTGAGAAGCTGATCATTAGCCGCAAATTTATAGTCTTGATAATCGCAAGCGATCAATGGCATCTCTTTTGATAAAACATGTTTCCTGAATGGTGATTCAAGCCACCATTTTTGTTCATTCTCATCCTTGTAAAAGGTTAAAAATTTGCTATCAACCATTTGCTCCAGTGTAAATTTTTTCATGGTTTTTTTACCCGGAGGGTAGGCTGATGATCGCAAATTCAATCCGTGCAAATAATACCAAACTAGTGTGGCCAACAAATTAATACCACCAGGGTTTGTTCCAGCTGATGGAAGAAAGTCGTAGATACCGGCCACCTGATTTCTTTCTGCTCTCCCTGCATAGTAGCAAAGTTGACATGCCTCTTCCGAAGTGAGACCGGTACTGGATATCCTTGTTTGAATCGGTGCTTCACATTGTTTCATGGCATTTAAGCTTAATCCAAAGAGATCTGAAGACCGTATTTCAGGTTCAGGAATTCCCGATTCAGTCCGCATGGCACCTAACCTGATGCATCGTAAACCTTCCATCTCTACCCGGGTAAGGTAATTACTGTCAGATAAATGAGCCTGGTTTCCAACAATAAAAATACTCTTTAGCCATGGTCTTTTCACCTCTATCAGAAGATTATCTATGTCTGTACCGGCTGAGTTTTGAACAATGGTCGTGTTGAAAAACTTCTCCTGGAACTGGAGCGCATCAAAACAAGCTTTGAAACCAGAAAAATGACCACCTATTACCAGCGTCTTTATTCTGTTTGAAAGATTGTCTTTAATCAATGGGATGATTTCGGAGACAGAATTACCCGCATTTAAGATACTGATACATTTTAAATCCACTTTTCTGAATGGAAATTGAAACTCTGAGAGCGCATTTGAAAGCGCCTGTCCCAGTAATTCATCCAGAATCAAAATCTGTACAGAAACACGATGTTTTTCAATGCCCTTTTCATCTTTTCTTTCAAAGTTGGACGGACTTTCCAACGGTCGATTTATTTCCAAATTTCGGATAAATGTACGATCATTCATCGGGTATCATATTAAATAAAATGTAAATATAATTGATTTGGAGTTAGTATCGTTGTGGATTTAAAAAAGAGGCAGATTATTTGCCTGCTAGATAAAAAACGATATTTTTGTTGTAGGGAGAGTATACAGTTTTTGAAAAACCGCAACCTAAAGTAATCCTTATGACTAAAAGAGCATCTCTTTACCTGATCGTTGTCTTCACTTTGGTACTCTCAACCCTGTCTAATGGACAGAATGACTCAGCAATCAAGGATGACGTCACAGTTGATCCGGAACAGAACCAAAAATGGCGAGAAGGTCAACACCCTTACTCTGCCAAACCTAAAAGCATGTGGGAGCTTGGAGTCCACACGGGTTATGCCTTTATTTCCGGTGATGTTGAATCGCCTTTTCCTGCCGGAATGGGTTTTGGCCTCCACTTAAGAAAGGCCATTAACTACACGTTGTCATTTCGACTCAACTCATGGTATACCAGTTCCAAAGGTTTTGATGCCAGAGCGCTGCCACCATCCACTTTAAGAGTAGAGAGACTGTACCACCAGAATAGTAATAGTGCTATTTCCGGATATGTCAATAACGGTTCCCCTGTACATAGGAATTATAAGACTTCAATATTGGGTGGGAGTCTTGAAGCCGTACTTAATATCGGAAATCTCTTGTTTCATCAGGATCGAAATAAGTGGAACACCTATGGAGTCCTGGGTATTGGTTTAAGTCTCCCGGATGTTAACGTGAACTTGCTGAATGGAAATTCACTGTATAACTTTGAGGGAGTTACTGCTGGCCTGGATCTGAGTACACAAGATGGAAGAAAGGAGTCTCGTAAGCGTTTGAAGGACTTACTGGATGATAGCTATGAAACACCTGGTGGGGTCGAGGATCAGATTATTGGTTTGGGTGATGAAAAGAAAATACTCCCGCATTTTAATATCGGATTTGGCATATCTCGTAAGCTTAGCCAACGGATTAACCTGGGACTTGAATACCAGGTGGTGATTTCTGATACTGATCTCTATGATGGATTTGAATATCGTTCTCAATTTGATCAGTCAAATAGCCTGGATGTTCCACATTATTTTTCCCTGCGATTGGGAGTCAATCTTGGGGATTTTAATAATAGAACAGAACCTCTGTATTGGTTAAATCCACTTAGCGGTGCATTGAATGATTTGGCCGAGGTCAAGGCAAGACCTATTCTCGATCTGACAGATACGGATGGTGACGGTGTCATTGATATGTTGGATCAAGAGATCAACAGTCCTGAAGGAGCACCAGTTGATACCCGGGGAGTAGTTTTAGATAGTGATGGAGATGGTGTTCCAAACTACCTGGATGCTGAGCCATATTCCCTTCCCGGATACGATGTTGACGAAAGAGGTGTTGCTCAGGTACCTGATCCTGGTTATTTAAAGGAAGATGAGATTAATCAGATCATTAATCAAAAGATAAGTAACATTCGGACAAACTGGTTCTTGCCTATGATTCACTTTGATCTCGATAAATATTATGTAAAACCTGATTACTATGGGCAATTGCACCACGTAGCCACTGTTCTTCAACAACATCCGAATATCAATCTTGTTGTAAAAGGTTTTGCTGACAATAGGAACCCAGCCGACTACAATAACGTGCTTTCCTATCGTCGGGCAAATGCCGCCATTGAATATATTACAGAACGTTACGATATTCCCCGTAACCGCTTTTTAATCCAATTTGCTGGCGAAGAAAATCCACTTGTACCCGATCTTCCGGATTCACATTCGATCGAGAAACAGGAGGAAATGCAGCAATACATCAACAGGAGGGTTGAGTTTCTCATCGCCGGACCTAATGATCAGGAAATGGCGATGCCAGAAGGTCCGGACGCTGGTTCAGGAACACCTGGTTCTTCCAGACCCGGTCCAAAATATAGTGGTAATAGAAATTCAGGATACGAGTAGGCGGTTGAAGTACTCAAACTTGTCCTGATTTTACTTCCATGTTGAGTTTTTCACTGTCGGATAATCAATTGATCATATCTGGATTGTTGAGGCTCAGTCAGTGACAATTTCCTCTAAGAGGCTGTTGAAATACTCAATTCGTCCTGATTTTCTTCCATGAGAAGCTTTCGCTATTTGATGATCAGCCGTTCCCGCCGCCTCTGGCTTTGTTGATCCCCTGCCCGGCATGCCTCGGCAGACGGTGTCAGTCAGTTACAACTTCCCGTAGATCTCCGGGGTTGGGAATGATGATAATTATAGCGCAACAAAATGCCGGAATTGGCATCAATTTTTGACGCCGGAAATCTACATGGGCCTCCTTCGTGTCTCGCCGCGTCAGCGACGACGATTCACGACTTTAGGCTCAACCTGAATATTTCAACACCCTCCTGGCTTTTCCTCCTTGCCACTCCAGAGACTACTATTTTCGGTTTTAGCACCAATTGAGATTTCAACATTCTCCTGGAGAACTGCAGTTTTATGAAGATACTTCGACCACGATAAAATCAAGGCTTTTTGGGTTTGTCAAAGACGGGCGAATATGCCGGATCTCCGGTTTATTTCCAGGATAGACTAGCAATTCCATATTTCCTTGACCAGGTAAAGGAATTTAAGCCTTTTTTAGTGCTGGCATTGCTCAACTAACATGAGCTTTTCACGGCAGGAGAATAATTTTTCAAGGTTTTTTACTATTCAACCATCATAGAAGCATTCTGACGGGAGTTTCCAATAATCCTCTCAAAGTTTGTAAGAATTGGGCGGCTGTTGCACCATCAACGACTCTATGATCGCTGGATAAGGTGACTTTCATTGAATTTCCTACGACAATACTCCCGTCCTTGACAATCGGTTTTTCCAGGATAGATCCTATAGCCAGAATGCAGGCATCCGGTGGATTGATAATTGCCGTAAATTCATCGACATCAAACATACCCAGGTTAGAAATGGTGAAAGTATTTCCTTGCATTTGCTCTGGCTGTAACTTTTTTGCCCGGGCCAATTCAGCCAGTTGTTTGACCTCTTCATTTATTTGGCTGAATGATTTCTGGTCAGCATGTTTTATCACAGGTACCAATAGTCCTTCCGGAACCGCAACAGCCACTCCAATGTTTATATCTCCATTGATTCGGATTTTATCACCCAGCCAACTACTATTTACAGCCGGGTGCTTTCTCAGAGCGGAACCAACGGCTCTAATAATTATATCGTTGAACGAAATCTTTGGAGGAGCGGATTGATTGAGTTGATTCCTCACTCTGATCGCCTCGTCCATATTGATTTCAACAGTTACATAAAAATGAGGTGCAGTAAATTTGCTTTCACTTAATCGCCTGGCGATTATTTTTCGCATCTGACTAACGGGTATTTCCCGGTTTTCAGTAGAACTGGTAAGCGCAGGTGAAGTAGGAGTGCCCTCTTCTTTGCCTGTAGTTTTAAAGTCTAGAATATCTTGCTTAATTATTCGGCCATGTTCGCCTGAGCCCTTTACTTCCTGAATGCTGATACCCCGCTCCTTGGCCATTTTCTTTGCCAATGGAGAAGCCTTAATCCGTTCGTCTGTGGTACTTTCACCCTCACTCACATTAGAATCCTGGATTAATTCAATTTGCTCATCAGGTTGCTGCGTAGGTAAACCATCAGTTTTGTCTTCCTTTCCTACTCCATTGCTACTGACCTCACCATTATCTTCAGTTTGATCTTCGGCCTCTGCCAGAGCTGCCTTGAAGTCCTCTCCTTTGTCTCCAATCACCGCCAAAATACCATTTACAGGTACCGGTCCTTCTTTGACACCAATGTAAAGGAGGTAACCT
>JBGTCB010001107.1:0-6021 GCA_041748995.1 Saprospiraceae bacterium
TCAATATATAACCCGTTTCCCGCATCTGCATGTTTGATGAGCGCCAAAAGAATTTGTAACTTTCGCAAGTTGCTTCTAAAAAATCAGCTAAATGAATTTTGGACATGTTTCTCAGGAAGAAATCCAGGAGGTCGATTTCACCCTGCCAGAAGATCACCCATCGTCCCTGATAACGGATGTCAAACGGAATTCCGTATGTAAGATTTTTGTGGGTTGCGGAAAATGGGGAATCCCTGAGTGGGTCGGACCTCTTTATCCGGAAGGAACTAAAGAAAAGGATTTCTTAAGCCATTATGTACAGAAATTTAATAGTATTGAATTAAATGGCACATTTTATCGACTAAGCCGGACGAGTCTGGAAAACTGGGGTAAAGAAGCAGAAGGCAGAGATTTTGTCTATTGTCCCAAGTGGTCACAAAGAATTTCTCATTTTAAACGACTGGAAGATGTGGAGGAAAACACCCAGTATTTCATAGACTCCGTCGCTTTATTGGGCAAGCATTTGGGGTGTTCATTTCTCACCCTTCCTCCAAATTTCGGACCGAAACACCTGGAGCGGGTTTACTCATTTCTGAGATTAATTCCTGAAGGATATCCGGCTCAGATCGAGTTCAGACATAAGGACTGGTTTGTTGAGCCGGTCTTTTCACAAGTCATGAACGCGCTAAAGGAACGCGGACTGGGTTCAGTGATTACCGATGTGGCTCTTCGAAGGGATGTACTTCATATGTGGCTGACCTGTCCGACCGCCTTTATCCGGTTTAATGGTTATGGATTACATGCCAGTGATTTTAAGCGATTGGATATTTGGGTGGAACGTCTTGAGAAATGGATCGGAAAGGGTATGGAACAAATCTATTTCTTCATGCACCAGGAAAATGAAGCCCACACCATTGTCCTGGTCGATTACTTCATTAAAAAAGTGAACGACCGGTTGGGTATGAATCTCCAGTCTCTGGGCTTAAAATCATGACATAAGTACCGGAGGGCAATTCGTTTCTTAAGTTCAAACATTTGTCTAAATTTGGGTGCAATCTGTCCTAAATCAGGCCACCCTAGCTCAGCTGGTAGAGCAACGCATTCGTAATGCGTAGGTCGAGGGTTCGAATCCCTTGGGTGGCTCTCATATTGGATCGGGGTCATTAAAATAAGACATGATGAACAGTAAAAACTACTCTGTTTTCCTTCTCGTCACCTTCATAGTCGCCACGATCAGGTTATCTGCCCAGGAGACAAAACTAACCGCATTCGACGGGGATTTTGCCGATATTTTTGGTTACAGTGTAGCAATTGACGGCGACTATGCGATCGTCGGAGCTCCCCTGCAAGGAGCTTTTGGAACCCGCAATGCCGGGGCCGCCTATGTTTTTCAAAGATCAGGAACCGACTGGAACTACATGAAAAAACTGACTCCACCCTGGGGTGGTGATTTTGGTGATCATTTTGGATACAGTGTGGATATATCCGGTAACTATGCTATCGTAGGCGCCATTAAAACTGATCACAGTGAGAAAACCGATGCCGGAGTTGCCTATGTATTTGTGACATCAGGTGGTCAGTGGTACCTGCAGGCAACTCTAAAGGCTTCCGATGCCGATAATCAGGATCACTTTGGAAGAAGTGTGGGAATCAACGACTCCGGAACGGCGGTGGTTGGCACACCAGAGGATGATGATGAGGGTACCTCGACAGGAGCAATCTATATTTTTAAACCCCATTATGGTAATTGGATACAAGCCGCCAAACTTAAAGCATCCGATGCACATGCCGGTGATGCCTTTGGGACAGATGTAGCCATCGATGGCACAACCGTTGTAGTCGGGTCTCCATCGAATAGAGGAGTGCTCTACAAGCAATCAGGAGCAGTATATGTCTTTGAACCCGATCACTATCACTATTGGAGCCAGACTGCCCGGCTTACCAATAGCGATGCTGATTTCTTTGATCACTTTGGTCAAAGTGTGGATATTGAAGGAGACTATCTGATAGCCGGTGCACCATTCTCCAACGACAAGACCGGAAATGCTTATATCTTTTACCGTAGTGGTCTCGTCTGGACACAACAAGCAAAACTCTCACCTTCCGATGGCACTCCGCATGACAAATTTGGATCGAGTGTGGGTATATCGTCAGGTTTCGCAGCGGTAGGTTCTTTTCTTGATGATGATCTCGGAAGTGAATCCGGAAGTCTATATATCTATGAACAATCGGGAATAAATTGGTCTGAATTAATAAAGCACACCGCATCAGACGGAATGGCAGGTGATCATTTCGGCCGTCAGGTAGACATTGATGGTACCTATGCTATCGCCGGTTCTCCATATAATAACGCGGTTGCACACCACAGTGGAGCAGCCTACATATATGGACCAACCCTTAGTGCTGACCAACCCTGCCAGAATTCACTGGTTTTGGCAGGCACCATTGAAGATGGCCTTTATTATGCCAATGATTATATCGAGGCACAGGGTATTATCTTAGCCCAGTCTACCGTGATATTGACGGGAACCAATTACGTAACCCTGATGCCACAACTTGAAGTCATGCAGGGAGCCAGCATCGAGATACGACTGGATGGTTGTCCATGACTTCAATATCAATGACGAATGACGATAGAGGCTTATTTAACCATGACCAGGCGGAAATCACTAAGTACCGCTTTTTAATATTTTTTTAACACTTGCCTGCGAACGATCAACCATATTATTAGGTTTTATTATCGTATCTGATTATGTCAGGTCCACAAAACACGAACCACTCACGTACTATTTTCCACCAATTTATTTAATCATTTAAACATCGAACTATGTCAATTATGAAAAACGTATTAAGATTTTCCTTTCTACTGGCACTTGTGGCAATCTTTGCAACCAGTGCTGAAGCACAAGATGACAAATCCAAGCGAAAAAGTCCACCTATGGAGGCAAGTGCAATGGTGGGTGACGCTAACGTAATGATCAACTACAGTGCACCATCAGTCAATGGAAGAAAAATCTTCGGTGATTTGGTGCCTTATGGAAAAACCTGGAGAACAGGTGCTAATGAAGCCACAACATTCGAAGTAAGTAAAAATGTAATGATTGAAGGACAAGAATTGGCAGCAGGTAAATATGCATTGTTTACGATACCAGGAGAAGAAACCTGGACCATCGTTTTCAACTCTGCATGGGATCAGTGGGGTGATTACAACTATGATGAAGCTAAAGACGTTTTGAGGGTGGAAGTTCCAGCCAAGAAATTAGATGAAGCAGCAGAACAATTGAAAATCGGTATCTCGGAAAAAGAGGGTTCATCCAAAGTAGCTATTAAATGGGCAGATACTAAAGCCGTTTTTGGTGTTGCACCGGTAGCATCTAACTAATTACAAAAAGAAAAATCCACGTATAAAAGACCTCAGTCATTCACTTGACTGGGGTTTTTTGCTTTACAATGGGATGATGAAGCAGGTGTTAAACGTAGACATAGTTACAACGTTAGAGCATCAAAATCACTGAGATGCTCTCTATTAGCACAATTCTGGCTTGCCCGGTAAATTTTGCGGTTACATCACCACCTCTCGCCCATCATTTCTAATGTTCAGCAACCTGACCATCGTTGCCTCCTAAGATCGATCTTCTGATCGGATTCTATAAAATAATATGTAACTATCTTTGTTTTAAATGAACCTATGTTTATGAAGATCTTCATCCGAAATCCCAGAATATATCTCTCCCTACTTTTTTCCTTTTGTTTTGGGGTTCTTCAATCACAGGTTGTCTGGACTGAACCGGCATTTCCCAATCAATTTGATGACATCACCGTTTATTTCGATGCCACCGAAGGTAACGGAGCTCTTGCCGGTTTTACCGGTGATGTTTATGCCCATACCGGAGTAATCACAGATCAAAGTACCAGTGGTACGGATTGGAAATATGTGATCGGTAATTGGGGCACCGCTGATACCCGCACCCTGATGACCCGTGTTTCTGACAGTATTTATACCATACAATATAATATCAATGATTACTACAATATACCTCCCGGTGAAGAAGTGCTGAAACTGGCTTTTGTCTTTCGCAATGTAAATGGATCGATTGTCGGCAGAGATAGCGATGGTGCGGACATTTTCACCGACGTGTACCCCCCGGATCAAAAATTATTAATGACCTTATTTTCTCCAGCTCAATCCGGATCCATCATCAGGGAGAACGACAGTTTACTCATCGATCTTCGATTAAATGACACCGCGTTTTTACAGATCCGGGATGATGGCATCCTGATCTTTGACAGTGTAGTCTCTTCGATAACTTTTTACCATCAACCGATCGGTGCAGGACTTCATCAACTGGAATTTGAAGCCGCGACAGATACCACGATTTATTTAACTATTACCTACCTTGTTTTAGAGAATAACCAGGTCAGACGAGATCCTCCGGCTGGATTAGTCAATGGTTTAAATTACTATTCAGACACATCCTATATATTTCAGCTCTTTGCTCCACTGAAAAATCATGTTTTTTTATTATGTCCTTCCAATAGTTTTGATGTAAACATAGATTATCAACTAATCCAGTCGACTGACAGCAGTACCTGGTGGATCGAATTATCCAGGGAATTATTTACGGAAGGAAAAAATTGCTATCAATATCTTGTTGACGGAACACTTAAAATAGCCGATCCTTTTTCTGAAGTTGTTCTTGATCCGGCTAATGATGCGTTTATTCGGGATGAGGTCATGGCAGAATTGCCTTTGTACCCCACCGGGATGACCCAGGGGATTGTTACTGCCTTTGATCCGGAAAAAAATCAATTCTCCTTTGCTGTGGAGAATTTTATAAAACCTGAAAAAAATCAATTGGTCATCTATGAATTATTAGTCCGGGATTTTCTCGCCGATCATAGTTTCGCTTCACTTAAGGATACGCTGGGTTATTTGGAAAGATTGGGGATCAACGCCATTGAACTTATGCCCATACAAGAATTTGAGGGTAATCAAAGTTGGGGATATAATCCTTCCTTCCATATGGCTGTTGATAAATACTATGGAAGCCGTACGGAATTAAAAGCATTTATTGATGCTGCTCATGAAAAAGGGATGGCTATTATATTGGATGTTGTCTATAATCATGCCTTTAGTCAAAGTCCTCTGGCTCAATTGTATTGGGACGCAACTAATTTTCGCCCCAGCCCGGAAAGTCCCTATTTAAATGTCACCGCCAGACATCCGTTTAATGTCGGCTATGATTTTAATCACGAAAGTGAAGCTACCAAAAGCTGGGTGAAACAAACGCTATCCTATTGGGTTACCGAATTTAAAGTGGATGGATTCCGATTTGATCTCTCGAAAGGCTTTACTCAATTGAATTCAGGAAACAATGCAGACCTGATGGCTCAATATGATCCGGGGCGCATTGCTATTCTGAAAGACTATGCCGACAATATCTGGAGTTTGGATTCCTCCTCCTATGTCATACTTGAGCATTTTGCCAATAACGATGAAGAAATAGATTTATCGGATTACGGCGCCATGCTTTGGGGCAATATGAATCATCAGTTTATTGAAGCAGGTAAAGGCTTGCGATCCGATCTGGAAGGTGTCGATTATACCTTTAGAAACTGGAACCAACCCCATCTGATTGGCTACATGGAGAGCCACGATGAAGAGCGTCAAATATACCGGATATTACGCGAAGGGGACCAGGAAGCCGGCTACAATACAAGGAACCTGCATACGGCTTTACAGCGCATGGCCGCCACTAGCACAATCTTCTATTTAGTCCCGGGACCAAAAATGCTCTGGCAGTTTGGTGAAATAGGATATGAATTTCCAATCAATCGATGTATAGATGGAACGGTCAATAATAACTGCCGGTTAGATCCAAAACCTATTCGCTGGGATTACCTCGATGATCCTGACCGGGACAGACTCAGGCAGGTTACGTCGGCTTTAATTCATCTGAAGAAAAATTATCCAACATTTTCTACGGATGATTTCGTTTTTAATGATGCAAATTTGTTTGTAAAATCCATCCATTTTAATCA
>JBGTCB010001108.1:0-3530 GCA_041748995.1 Saprospiraceae bacterium
AGTACGCAGCCAAATCGGCAAACCCTTGAAATTCACCTAACTGAAATCCCTGTTTAATACCCAGTTCAGCACTCCATCCACTCTCTGATTGTAACGATAGATTGGGTGAAACGAGGGTTGCACCAAAGGCTGTGCTAATATATTTTTCAGCGATGGTCGGGTATCGGTATCCCTGACCCCAGGAACCTCTGAAGAAAGTGTTCTTCTTGAATTGATAATTTGCTCCCACTCTAAAAACGGGTTTCGACTCTTTCACTTTTCCACTGGGAATTCGGTCATTACCGATCTGTGCCGGGCCTTTAACAACATTTTGTTCATAGCGAAAACCAGCATTGACCGTCAACCTGTTCAGGAACTTTCTCTCTAACTGCGCAAAGAAAGCCAGATTATTGGAATTGAGAGTGGTATCACCATAGAGTTCAGCCCTCACACTGGTATTCAGACTTACCAGGCCTAAAGTCATAACACCATCGATCCTGGGCATTCGATGTAAAAACTGATACTCACCATAGTACAACTCAGATTTGTTAGACCGGTTGGCATTATTCCGGTTGTCAATATCAAAATACCGGCCTTTAAGCTCGTGCCGGTCTCCACGGCTATTAATTACTTTGAAATAAGGATCAATGGAATAACGGACATAGTCACCGGTACTATACGTACTGGAATCACCTTGATAAGCCCCGGCTTCACTGTCTTTCCAGTAGAAAAAACTCTGATTGATTCCTCGATTAAAACTACCCCGGATGCCCAATTCGATGCCATCACTTAACTGGTAACGGATTTTGCTGTTAAACCGGCCGTATTGATTATAATTTTCCCGGTTCACACTATTCCGGTCTAAATAATAGAAAGCATGCACCAAATCAAATTTTCCAATGCGCCGGGCATCGGAAACACTGATTCCGTATTCACCCGGTGCTTTGTCCCACCATTTTCGCTGAATATCTGCAGGATTTAAAGTACTGCCATAGAAAACGGCAGCTTTAGTCACCGGTTCGTCTCTTGCATATGCTGTGCGTAAATTAATAATTCCGTTAAGGGCGGAAGAACCATAAAGTGCTGAGGTTGCTCCCTTAACAACCTCCATTTGGGCCATGCTCTCCATCGGAAAATCATCCCAGTTGGGAAACCCTGCATCTGCCTGATATGCCGGTATATCATCTACCAATACCAACACCCGGCTACCAGCACCATAGGAAAAACCGCTGCCACCCCGGATATTGGCCTGTCCGTCAATGATAGCCACTCCTGGTACTTTACCCAAAACTTCATCTATACTGGTCGTATTCGTCTGTTCCAAAAGCCCGGGTCTTATAATTTCAATACTGGCAGTGCTTTCTCCCAGAGGTTGCTCATACTTACCAATCGTGACGGTTACTTCACCTAACATATTGGACGTAGGAGTTAGCAAAATTTCAAACGTCAGCGAATCTCCATGAATATGCACAGGCCACAGTTCCGTTTCATAGCCCACATAACTTACGGTCAGTTGATGTTGGCCCGGTGGAATATTTAAAGTGAATTGACCAAGGTGATCACTGAATGTTCCCCTTTCCTCCCATTGGATGGTAGCAGCAACCAAAGGATCTCCTCCCCTTCTATCTAATATTGTCCCCTGAACCACAACATCTTGTGCCTGAACGGGGCTTGACAAGATCAGGACTGTCAGGAGACCAACAAAAATCTTAACAGACGATGAATGCAGCATTTTGCAAATTTGTTACCTAAATATAAGATCCTAGCTGTATCTTCAAAAAACCATAATCAGAGAAATTATGAAACGACTAGTAGCCTTCACATCATTTTTTTTTCTTTTAATTCATTCTACTACTGCCCAGGATGAACCCGTTTGTGAACCGGATACTGCCTTCATCAATAGCGGTGCCATAATCGATCCGGCACCTTTTATAAACGATTCTTTGGGTGGTGGATTACCCGATGCCTGCTTAAATACACCCTACGACCTGACGATTTTTGTACATCCGCCTAATACTATTACTTCAGGTACCATCACCGTACCCGTGACATTTTTCCGAATCGATTCGGTCGTAAATTTACCGCAGGGATTGGAATATTCCTGCAATACGGAAAGTTGTACTTTTCTGGCTGATTCTATCAGTTGCATTTATTTGACAGGTACTCCCACTGACGAGAATACCGAGGAAAACTATGAATTGACCATTCATTTGACGATCAGTGCTTTAGGGCTTGAATTTGGAGCAACTTTTCCCGATCCGACCTTAGCGCCCGGTAGTTACAGCATCGCGCTGCAGATGGAAGGAAGTACAGCCTGTCAGACGGTACCCACCCTTGATTTGCGATCAACAGCAGAATGGATGCATCTATATCCGAATCCGGTTCAGGACCGTATCCGGATTGATCTTATTGGTAAAATGGCTGCGGATGGTACCCTGAAAATCTGGAACCAATCAGGAGCTCTGATAAAGCAGGTCAGTGTAAAAAACCAGGGAATAGAGGAAATCCCGGTGGAAGACCTGCCCGGTGGATTTTATATTGCGACTTTACAATCGGAAAGCGGATTATTCAGGGCTAAATTTGTTAAAAAGTAAGCCTAGGAGGCCATTTGAAATACTCAACTTGTCCTGATTTTTTCCATGTGAATTATCCACTATTTGATAATCAGCCGTACTCGCCGCCTCTGGCTTTATTGATCCCCTGCCCGGCATGCCTCGGCAGACGGTGTCAGTCAGTTACAACTTCCCGTAGATCTCCGGGGTTGGAAATGATGAATAATTACGAGCAGATTTTTTACGCTAGACAAGGCAGAAAACGCAGGCAGAGCCATAGCTCTGATGAGGCTTTGTAACGCACTATAGCGCAACAAAGATGCCGGAATTGGCATCAATTTTTGACGCCGGAAATCTACATAAGCTTCCTTCGTCTCACCGCGCCAGAGACGACGATCTACGGCTTCAAAATCAACACTGAGTATTTCAACAGCCTCCCGGGGTAAAGGTCAATCCTCTACAGGACGTATCATTTCCAGGGCCATCAGTTTCTTTTCATGAACATTGATACTTCCCCAACTTAAAAAACCACCGGAAGCCCTGGCTACGTGACGGGCGAAGCTAACGAAGCTTTCATAAAGAGCGATGGCCACCTCCCGGTCTTCTATCTTTGGAAAAATATCATTGAGTTTAGACAGCTCAAGAGCAATATTGGTATTTCGCATTTCCGTATCACCGGCGTAGCGATCAATAAAGGTGTCTAAACGACTCTGAAAGTCCCCCCCTACTTCCAGATAAAAATCTTTCAGGCCTTCCGGCAGGGAATAACTGCGAATATTAGTGACCTTTTCCGCCCATTCTTTTTCTTTTCTGTCTATGGTTCCATCTGCTCCGGCGATGAGTACAGTAATAAGTGATATAGCGCCCTTTAATTGCTCATAATCACTTTCCGAGATGCCTTTAAATTGTTCAATCATGGGTTTAACTTGAAATTATTGAGTAAAATTATTAAAACTAACAAGTTGAACAACATGAATTATTGATCTTCAATGTTAACTC
>JBGTCB010001109.1:0-4125 GCA_041748995.1 Saprospiraceae bacterium
CATTATTAGATGGAATAACCAGGAATTCGAATGGGTACCATCAGGTCGCAATGGTGTGCCCGAACTTGCCTATACGCATTGTGATGGGAAAATGTCGTTCCCTACCTATATTTTTCTTACGGAAAACCATGAACGTATCCGGATCAGTAGGGCTTCAAAGATGCAAGGACCTTTCTAACAGAGTTAGTTTTTGCAGCTGAAGTACACTATGTCAAAAACAGCAGTGTTGCCTTAGTCTCTGTTTAGATTATGAATACCGTTTCTGGATCGTTGCCGATAATTTGCTTTGTCAGGTCTCGGTGGAATTTGTAAATTCGACCTTATAAGTTATGTCACCAAAACGAATTGAAGTATCTACAGTAGAATCGAAATCTGATCTAAAGCGTTTTGTAGACTTTCAATATAGTCTCTATAAAGGCAATCCCTATTTTGTTCCGCCCATTCGTTCAGCGGAATTGGAGACTTTTTCTCCACGGCACAATCCGGCTTATGAACATTGCGAATCTAAACTCTTCATAGCCATCCGCAAAGGACAAATCATTGGACGAATTGCGGGAATCATTAACCATCTGGAAAACAATGGCTCTGAAAAAAGAAACGCCAGGTTCGGCTGGGTCGATTTTATCGATGAAGAGGCCGTATCCAGCTCCCTGTTCGAGGCGGTGGAGAGTTGGGCTAAACAGAGAGGTTGTCAGGTCATCAAAGGACCCTATGGGTTCTCCAATATGGATAAAGCCGGCCTTCTTATTTCGGGCTATGAAGAACTGGCAACGATGGCAGGCATATACAACTACCCTTATTATGTAGATCATATTGAAGAACTTGGCTATAAGAAACTAATCGACTGGAAAGAGTTTGAAGCCAGTGTCCCAGCTTCTATTCCCGAGCGGGTTATCAAGTTTGCGGACATGATCAAAGAAAGATACCAGTTAACGGAATTTCAAACGAAAGATAAGCAAGAACTGAACCGTATAGGACACCAGATTTTTGAACTTATTAATCTGACATACAAAGATCTGGAAGGATTTATTCCTCACTCCAATGCTCAAATCGATCTTTTTGTCAAGAGATATCTGGGTTTCGTGAATCCGGATTTCATCAGCATTGTATTGGATAATCAAAATAAACTAGCAGGATTTGGGATTGCCATGCCTTCATTTTCCCGGGCGCTGCAAAAAGCAGGTGGCCGGATTTTCCCTTTTGGGATCTTTCATTTACATAGAGCCATGAAGAAGAATGACCGGGTTGATCTGTATTTGATTGCAGTCAGACCTGACCTGCAAAACAAGGGTATCACTGCCCTGATTTTTAAGAAGATCATTCAGACTTGTAACCAGTATGGAATTACAAAAGCGGAAACTAATCCTGAACTGGAATCAAATCATGATGTGCAAAACCTATGGAGAGGTTATGAGATGCGGCAACATAAGAACCGTCGCAGTTATCAGAAAGAACTCATTTAAATTGTATTTCTATGCAATTCTTGCTTCGGCAAAACCCTCGTTGTAGGCACCATTGGACAATTTATGAGCTACAGCAGAAAATGCCTCCAAAGTAATCGCCACTTCTTCCAAAGTATGAACTGCAGTAGGAATTAAACGCAAGATAATCAGGCCTTTGGGAATAACCGGATAAACAACAATGGAGCAGAAAATTCCATAATTCTTTCTTAAATCATTGACCATTTGAGTGGCCTCATCTACTGTTCCCTCTAAGACTACGGGAGTAACACAAGAAGTGGTTGCACCTAAATTAAAACCACGATCCCGGAGGCCTTTTTGAAGAGCTGTGGCTATTATCCAGAGTTGATCTTTCATTCCCGGATTGTTTCGCAGTAATTCCAGGCGCTTCAGACCTCCAATAACAAAAGGCATCGGAAGTGATTTAGCAAAGATCTGGGATCGCATGTTGTATTTTAAATACTGAATTATATCAGGTTCACCAGCGAAAAAAGCTCCGATCCCTGCCATGCTTTTAGCAAAAGTGGAAAAATAAAGGTCAATTTCCTGTTGGACTCCTTGTTCCTCACCCGCGCCTGCACCTGTTTCTCCAAGAGTCCCGAATCCGTGGGCATCATCTACCAGTAAACGGAAATCAAATTTCTCCTTTAATGCAACGATGCCCTTCAAATCACCCTGCTCACCTCCCATCCCAAAGACCCCTTCCGAAATCACCAGTATACCTCCACCAGTCTTCTCTGTCAGTACCTGGGCACGACCAAGGTTTTTTTCCAGGCTTGCCATGTTATTGTGATCAAAAGCAAAGCGGTGACCCAAATGCATTCTTACGCCATCAACGATGCAGGCGTGACATTCCGCATCATATACAACGACATCCTTTCTGGATAACAACGCATCAATAGCTGATGTCATAGCCTGATAACCAAAATTTACCAGTAAACCTGCTGGTTTTTTGACAAATGCAGCTAGTTGATCTTCAAGTTGACCGTGATATTTGGTATTTCCAGACATCATTCTGGATCCCATAGGATAAGCCATACCCCAGGCCGCCGCTGATTCAGCATCCACTCTTCTAACTTCCGGATGGTTTGCCAATCCCAGATAGTTGTTGATGCTCCATACGATAACTTCCTTGCCATCAAACATCATTCGGCTACCGATCTCACCTTCCAATTTGGGAAAAATATAATACCCCTCCGACACATCAGCGTACTTGCCTAATGGCCCTGCATTTTCCCTTATCCTTTTAAAAAGATCCATATCTTATTCGAGTTTTTAATACACGACCGCAAAAATAGAGAGAAATACCGAATTCCCAACAGTGATTCTTATTTCCCCATACGATTAAAACAGTACAAAAAACCCTTATCCAATGAAGTTACGAGATCATTTAAAGCGATTGAAGGGAATTTGGAGACCGGAAATGTTTCAGGGTTGGGGAAGAAAGAAGCGTTATTTTGAAGGTTGGTACTACAAAATAATTACTGCTGATCAAAAGAGCGCTATGGCGATCATTCCAGGAATATCATACAGTGATCTTGGAAATCATGCATTTATTCAAACAATGGATGGAGTGAGAAACACTAGCAAATATGTCGAGTTTCCACAACAGGATTTTCAATCTGCGGATGATAAATTCCTGATCTCTCTCAATAAAAACACTTTTAGTGATCAGGCCTTGACCCTCGACCTAGCTCATCTGCATGGCACTATCTTGTTTGAAAACATAGTTCCTTTTCGTGGCTCTTTTTTATCGCCCGGCATTATGGGCTGGTATTCCTTTATGCCGTTTATGCAATGTAATCATGGCCTGGTGAGTATGAATCACCAACTCTCCGGAGTCCTTTTCCATGAGGGTCAGCCCATTGATTTTACTGGTGGTAAGGGTTACATTGAGAAAGACTGGGGATCGTCGTTTCCCCTTGCGTGGGTTTGGACTCAGTGTAATCATTATGATGCCCATGATGATCTGTCCATCATGGCTTCTGTGGCTCATATCCCCTGGCTCGGAAGTTATTTTATTGGATTTCTTGCCATCGTTTATTACAAACAGAAAATGAAAATCTTTACAACCTATTCCCGGGCTAAAATGCATCTGGATCTTCGAGAAGACGAGGTGGAAATGGTCTTTTGGGACCATTCAGATCGTCTAACGATCACTGCACAACAAGCTGAAGGAACAGACTTGATATCACCACGAAAAGGCTCGATGACCGGAAAAGTAAATGAAAGTATTCAGGCTACCCATTTGGTAATATTGGATCTGGACGGCCAGGAAATCAGAGCGCAGGGTACTTCCGCAGGATTGGAAGTTGGTGGAAACAGTCTTATATTGCTTCAAGAAAAGAAAGCATGATCAAGGAAGTAAATCCATTAGTCATTCTGGTAACCGGAGCTTCGGGTGGTATTGGTCGTCGTATTGCAGCAAATCTATCAGCTAAAGGTCATAAGGTCTATGGCACCAGTCGCAAAAAACAGTCAGAATATCTTGGATTTCAGTGGCTATTGATGGATGTAAACAACCAATCGGATGTGGATAGGGCGGTGAACGAGCTCATGAATGAGGAGAACCATATTGATATTTTGATCAACAACGCCGGCATCGGAATGATCAGCTCATTTGAAGAAGCCCCCGAAGCCAATATACATAAGGTCCTCGATACCA
>JBGTCB010001110.1:0-1777 GCA_041748995.1 Saprospiraceae bacterium
CAATAGAAAATCACCACGGGTGAAAGTGACCGCTCAAATGGACGGCGGTGGGCATGAAAGAGGGATGCGTTCGGGAACTCTCAACGTACCTGCTATTGTTGGATTTGGCAAAGCAGCGGAAATCGCTAAAAATGAAATGACTCAGGATGCTGAACGATTGGGAAACTTGCGAGACAGATTGCAGCAAGCACTGATGTCGAATATGGAGGAGGTATATATTAATGGTGATCCGGAAAACCGGATGCCTCATGTGACCAACCTCTCGTTTAAACATGTAGAAGGTGAAGGTTTAATGATGACATTCAACCAAAATATCGCATTATCATCCGGATCTGCGTGTACTTCAGCATCGCTTGAACCGTCATATGTTTTGATTGCAATGGGTTTAGGCGATGATCTGGCCCATAGTTCATTGCGTTTTAGTCTTGGTAGATTCACCACCAGTGAGGATATTGATTTCACCATTGATGCCATTACAAAAGGGGTCAATCATATGCGTGATTTAAGCCCCATCTGGGAAATGTATAAAGACGGAATAGATTTGGAATCGGTTCAATGGACCGAACATTAATCATAAAAATAAAGAATAAAATATGGCCTATTCAGAGAAAGTGCTCGATCATTTTAAAAATCCTAAAAACGTAGGTACACTTGACAAAAGCAAAAAGAATGTAGGAACCGGTTTGGTAGGAGCTCCGGAATGTGGTGATGTCATGCGACTTCAAATTGAAGTGGACGAAGAGACAAACATCATCAAAGATGCCAAGTTTAAGACATTTGGCTGTGGTTCAGCCATTGCATCCAGTTCTCTTGCAACAGAGTGGCTGAAGGGCAAATCCCTCGATGAAGCGATGACCATTGACAACATGGACATCGTCGAAGAACTTGCCTTACCTCCGGTAAAGATTCATTGTTCCGTATTGGCAGAAGATGCCATTAAAGGAGCTATCAATGACTATCGAAAGAAAAATGGTATTGTCATATCAGAAAATAAAGAGGCCTTAAAGGTCGAACCCGCAACTACGTAGTTGATAGCATGATTCACGTTGCAGACAGTGCTAAAGCCAGGATCGAAAATCTGAAGTCTTCAGCTCACGTAGCTGAGGATCACTTCATAAGAGTCTCTGTAGTGAGTGGAGGCTGCAGCGGTCTATCCTATAAAATGGATTTTGACAACGAATCACGGGCCAATGATCAGATTTTTGAAGATAAAGGGATAAAGATCGTGACCGACCTGAAGAGTTTCCTGTACCTTTTTGATTCAACCCTGGAATTTTCCGGAGGCCTGGATGGAAAAGGATTTCACTTTGTTAATCCCAATGCAACCCGTGAATGCGGTTGTGGGGAAAGCTTTGCTGTATAATTATCGCTGACCCTGGTTATCTGAGGTGTTCCAGGGAAAATTAATCCTTGAATTGGCAAAGTCTGCCTTGCCTTGCAAGCGATGACTGATCCTTAGCAATTCATTCCATTTTGCCATCCGTTCAGATCTTGTGAAAGAACCGACTTTTAATTGTCCTGCATTCGTCGCGACTGCCAGATGCGATATGAAAGTATCTTCCGTTTCACCGGATCGCGCAGATATCACCGGCCTCCAGCCCGCTTCATGGGCGATTTCAATACAACGGAGGGTTTCAGTAACGGTACCAATCTGGTTGAGTTTAATCAGAACACTATTGGCCAGCTTTTGTGCTATTCCATCTTTCAACCGGCTGGGGTTGGTTACAAATAAGTCATCTCCAATGATCTGAATTCTGTCTTTCCAATTTTTAGTAAA
>JBGTCB010001111.1:0-6034 GCA_041748995.1 Saprospiraceae bacterium
AACGTCTGAGCGATAAAGACGGCCGCCACTCCCTGATATAGTGCAGTGCCATCCATGTTGATCGTTGCACCGATCGGTAGGACAAAACTACTCACTTCTTCATCAACTCCCATATGTTCGTGCACTCTCTCCATTGTCACCGGTAAGGTTGCAGCACTGGAGCTGGTGCTGAATGCTACTAATTGTGCAGGACCGATTCCCGAAAAAAACCTTCTGTAGTTGAATCCTCCAAATATTTTGG
Source organism: Saprospiraceae bacterium (assembly GCA_041748995.1). GTDB lineage: Bacteria > Bacteroidota > Bacteroidia > Chitinophagales > Saprospiraceae > JABDMH01. The sequence goes on from JBGTCB010001111.1 coordinate 242, forward strand.
CCAGGGTTGGATAGACCAGCAGAATCAGCATACCCAGTCCAAGGAGAACGGTGACTGAATACCACATCAGTGCTTTAAATAAATCCCAACTTGGAGATTCCACAATGAGGGCAGCTAACAGGGCGAAGACACCGTAGGGGGCAAAGAGCATGATCATATCAATCATTTTCAAAACGACTTCATTAAGCCCATCGACAAAATCAGTGATAGGTTTTGCTTTTTTAGGATCAATCAGAATCAGTCCGATCCCAAATAAAATCACAAAAAAGATCACTTGTAGCATATTTCCATTATTGCTCATAGCCCCAAAGATATTTTCGGGTACCATATCAACCAGAGCCTGTAAGGGCCCACTATCCTTTTGAGCCTCGGCCAGAGCAATTTTTCCTGAAGCTTCCGTAGCATAACCCTCCAGCAGATTTTGTCGTGTTTGCTCATTAATTGAAGTGCCAGGTTTGATAAGGTTTACCAATATGAGCCCAAGACTCACCGAAAACATAGTAGTACATATATAAATGAGAACAGTCCTACCTCCCATTCTTGATAATTTACTGATGTCTTTCAAGTCACTGACTCCTTTGATTAACGAGGCAATAATGAGTGGTATAGCGATTAGTTTAAGAAGGTTAATGAAGATCGTTCCGAAGGGTTTAATCCAGTCGATCACCAACTGACGGGCATCAAGCATACTGGCTACGATACCAAAAACAATTCCCGCAAACATTCCAATTAGAATCTTCCAGTGCAGAGGCAGGTCCTTCATAGTGGTTAATTTGGTTGAAAAATAGGAAAATAGTTTTGAGGTGCTGGGAAAACTCCGGTAACTGGCAGGAAACTGTGAATAGGGAGGGCAGTTGGTCGGCATTCATAGATCGATACATCGACTTGATTTGTCGGTTATGAAAAACAAACCGGATATTATGATCTACTTTTGCGTTAATAAGATGAATCTCCAGTTGTCATCGGGAGAATGATCATTCACTTATTATTAAACGCGAAAATGAATCTATGAGAACTTTGATTTCCCTTGGTCTGATATTGATTTTACTTACAGGCACCAGCTTTTCGGGTACCGCTCAGGAATTGGAAAATGAGATCACAATGCCCCAGGTAGAAGCGCACCTCCGATTTTTAGCATCCGACGAACTCCGGGGCCGTAAAACCGGTGAAATCGGTAACTGGACAGCTGCCAGATATATAGCCGAGCAGTTCAGGTCTTTTGGCGTTCGGTCAGTTGCTGAAGATGGAAACGAATACTATCAAGTGATTCCATTTGCGGAGATAACACCGCCCTCTGAGGGTACTTTGACGTTGGGAGACCTCACTGTTTCGATCGCGGACGACCTTCTCATCCGGTTGGCTTCGGATGGAATTCTCGAAGGGGATCTGATCTATCTGGCACATACCACACCCGAAGACATAAATCGGAAGGTGAAGGGTAAGATGGTGATCACTCATTTGGGTAGTGAGGAAATCACCGATCCTCAGGCGGCCTTTGCTTTGACCGCCAGCAAGAAGAAGAAATTGGAAGAGATGGGTGCTTTGGGCCTGATTGAAATCTATCAGGGCAGACATCCCTGGAACCTTATTAAACGATTTTTTGGCTCCGGTTCAATGGTGATTATTGAAGAAGGAGATAATCCGGCATTTCCAAGCATGGTGATCAATGCTCCGGCGGCCAATCATATGGAGTCCATAAAAAGTGGAGGGATAAAGTCTTTTAAATTGGATACGGATGGCACCTGGGTTTCGCAAAAGCCATCTCCAAATGTAGTGGGAGTGATCGAAGGTACCGATCCCATCCTGAAAAACGAATATGTCATCCTTTCTGCCCACTTTGATCACGTGGGAACTTCCACAAGCAGCCAAAGACCAGCGAATATTACGGATTCAATTTATAATGGAGCCCGGGACAATGCGCTGGGAGTCACTGCCCTGCTTTCAGCAGCCGAGACATTGAGTTTACATCCACCAAAAAGATCCATTTTACTTTTGGGTCTCACCGCTGAGGAAATAGGTCTGGTAGGCAGTAAGTATTATGTGGATAATCCTTTGATACCCCTGGATCAAATGGTTTTTAATCTCAATACAGATGGGGCCGGGCACAGTGATTCAACCATTGTTGCTGTGATGGGGTTAAACCGTGTAGGAGCGGTAGGAGAAATTGAGGCTGCCTGTAAAGCTTTTGGTTTGGATGTTTTTGCTGATCCGGCGCCTGAGCAAAATCTCTTTGATCGTTCCGACAATGCTTCATTTGCAGCTGTTGGTATTCCGGCACCGACTTTTAGTCCAGGCTTTAGGACTTTTGATAAAGATATTATGAAACACTACCATCAGCCAAGCGATGAGGTCGGAACATTAGATTTTAACTATGTACTTAAGTTCTGCCGGGCTTATGCCTTAACTGCCCGCCTGATTGCCGATAAAGAGGAAAGACCCAGATGGACAGAAGGTGATAAATACTACCCGGCATTTATAGAGCTCTATGGCGATTTGTAGAGTCTATTCTGAGTTGTTTGGACAGAGTCTTGATATACCGTGTGAATGATGATATCGGTCCTTTAGTCTGAAAAAACCATTTTAGTACTTTAGTATGACCGGCATTTGTCCCGGATGAAAGATCTTGGTGGAACAAAAATCGCTTCTATGAAAAAGATCATTTTTACCATGGGCCTCATTGCTGGATTCATCCTGGTCATTATGCTTGGACTTTCCCTGAACTATATAGAAGGGCACATGACCGAAAGAGTCATGCGGAATAGCGAACTGATCGGGTATGTCACTATGATTGTTGCTTTATCCCTGATCTTCATCGGCATCAAGTCTTATCGGGATGAACATCTTGGAGGATCAATATCTTTTGGAAAAGCATTTAAATTGGGTATTCTGATTACTCTCGTAGCATCCTTCATCTATGTCCTTGGTTGGATGTTTCTATCAGAAATGATGGCACCTGACTTTATGGAACGCTATAGTGAGTTTACATTGAATTCCATGAAGGAAAAAGGTGCTTCCGATGAAGAAATTCTCAAGATCAGGGAGAAAATGGAGAGCTACACGGAACTGTATAAAAATCCACTAATGAAGGCAGGAATTACCTTTATGGAAGTTTTTCCGATAGGACTAATTATTTCATTGATCAGTGGATTGATTCTTAGGCGAAATCAATAGCAAACTCAGGAGGACCTTTATTTACTTCTGAATTATTGATTAGATTTTCGAAGAAAATTGTTTTTACCTTGAACGAGGTTAATAAGTGCCCTCAATTAAATATTGGAATAATGAAACGGGTTACAGGAATAGGAGGTATCTTTTTCAAATGTCAGGACCCTGACAGTCTGCGAAACTGGTACCGTGATCACCTGGGTTTAGTCACCAATCAGTATGGATCTCTTTTTGAATTTCGATTGAATGATGATCCGGAAAAAAAAGGCTACCTGCAATGGAGTACTTTTTCTTCAGATACAGAATATCTTGATCCTTCAAAAAAAGAATTTATGATCAACTACCGGGTCCATGATATCGAAAAATTGGTAGAGGCACTGAAAGAGGAGGGGGTCGTAATTTTAGATGAAATAGAATCTTACGAATATGGTAAATTCGTTCATGTGCTGGATCCGGAAGGTAATAAGATCGAACTTTGGGAACCTGTTGATGAAGTGTTTACCAGAGATTATGATAATGAAACGACCAGATAACCGGATATTTCCACTGAAGCTCAGGTCTTGCATTCATTTTTTCCGGCTCTCCTTGGTTATTTTCTTGCCAGGAGGTCTAATGTATGGTCAAATATTGCAACCTCATGGTTATGAGGAAGTAAAATATCTCCGTGTCACGCAGGGAGATTTAATGGTAGAATTTGTTGACAATTCAGCATTTGGCCCAAAACACAGAAAGGGATATAATGGTATTGCCAGCTTATGGTACCGTGATAAAGACAAGAGCCTTTTTGTTCCGGAGTATGCCGGATTTAATCTGGAACATATATTTGGAGGTGATAGCCTGTCTCAGTTATTTGAACCCAGAGACTATCCAATGTCACTTTATATTAAAAGTGACGATGCGGTTTTACTCTATCAATCGTTGACTCCCGAATCCAACGTAGAATCCTTGACTGAATTTAAACTTGCCGCACCTTATTATATCGATGTTACTTTCTCCTGTGTATTTCATGATACTGAATTTTTCCGGCACGACTATGCCGGTTTGTTTTGGGCGAGTTACATTAATCAGCCTTCCGATAAAAAGATATATTTTTCAGGAATTTCAGAACAGGATAGTACAGTCCGGTGGATTGAAGCCTTTTCGGACAGTCATGGGGAAGCCAGCACGCATCGCGCTATAAGTGAGCAGGTGAATTTCTATTTTGCAGAGAATTTCAATGCCCGTTTGGCCAGTCATTTCTCCAACTACCGTTTTGCAGCACCATTCTATTATGGCCGGTTTGAAGACATGGCTTTTGCCTGCTTTTTTAATACAGACCAGGTAGTCAGATTCTCTCAATCACCAACCGGAGGTGGACCTTTCAATCCTGCTTGGGACTTTCAATTTCTGATTCCCGATCCGAAAGCGGGACAGGTTTATACCTTTACCGCCCGGCTGATGTACAAACCTTTTACTTCTGCCAATGATATACAGAATGAATTCGACCGGTGGATGGGGAAAGACTAACGGAGGTCGAACCTACGTCAAGCATACGTCATACCAGATTAAATAAAAGATTTCCTGATATTTGGGGCTCAGTCGGGAAAGACGACTGGTTGTTTCAAATAGTATAATATGAGATTCCTTTTGGTTAGAAGCCTGCTGATGCTTCTTCTTTTTCCATTCGGTATGGAAGCACAGGTTACTGTCCGGCATCTGCTTACAGAAAACACGGTAAACCCACTGGGGCTGGATGTTTTGCAGCCCCGGTTTAGCTGGCAGTTAAGCAGTCAGGCCAAGGGAGTGGTTCAGACAGCGTATGAGGTCAAAGTACTTTCCGGTAAGGACCTTTTATGGAATTCCGGTAAGACCTCCGGTGATGAGTCGATCTTTATTGAGTATCAGGGAGAACCTCTGCAGTCGAATCAACATTACCACTGGCAGGTGAGAGTGTGGGACGGTAATGATAAACCCACTGCCTGGAGTGAAGAGGCTTCATTTCACACCGGATTTTTGAAATCCGGTGATTGGGTAGCCAAATGGATTGAAATGGATGGAGTAGAACCCACAAGTCGTCCTGCAGTAATGTTCAGAAAGGAATTTGAGGCTGCGAAAGCGGTGCACTCGGCTATACTATATATCACCTCACATGGTATTTACGAAGCCTATCTCAATGGAGAGAGAATCGGAGATGCGTATTTGACTCCCGGCTGGACCAGTTACAATAAACGAATTCAATACCAGGTCTACGATGTAAGCAAGATGATCACCGGGGGTCTTAATACCCTGGCAGCACAGGTGGGCAACGGATGGTACCGGGGTAATCTTGCCTGGGAAAGTCACCGTGATCACTACGGTAAGAAATTGGGCTTACTGAGCCAGCTGATAGTCGAGTACACGGATGGAACCAGAGATACAATTATCACAGACCGGACCTGGAAAAGTGATTTTGGTGCTATAAGGTACACAGAGATTTACCATGGTGAAACCATCGATGCCAGGCAAGCCCAGCCTGGTTGGGATCGGGCCGGATTTGACGACAGCAAATGGAAGCCGGTTAAAGAAGTCTATGACCTTCTGGATGATCTGGTGGCCACCTATAATGAGCCCGTTCGGAAACAGGAACAGTTCGAGGTAGTGCAGGTACTA